>JBBSJJ010000011.1:0-53065 GCA_038257335.1 Chitinophagales bacterium
TCGTGAATGGGAAAACCATAATGATTGTCGTGGTAATTTTTGTGCAGGGCCTTTCTTTCTTCGGGCTGCATATTTTCAATTGCGTTGCAGTATGACATGGTTGGTTGAAGTAGAAGTTAATGAAATGGGGTAATCCCTTTTAGTATTTAAAAGTAATGATTATCGTTAAGTACCTAATTTTTAATGGACGAAATTAATGGCGGTAAGTAGAGCAAAGTCATTCGGCACAAAAGTGCCAAAATAATGGCAGTGGCGTCTAGCTAATCAAGCCTCCTGGAGGCGACATTTTGGTAGTACTAAGAGATTAGAGAGAAGTGAAGCCCCATCGGGGCGATATTTTTTGGGATACGTTTGTAAGCGACCAAACAAATGTCGCCCCGATGGGGCTCTTATAAAATCACTAAAATTCATTCTACCAAAATGTCGCCCCGATGGGGCTTTTATAAAAAGTAGCTACCTATCTCAAAAACAACACAGCCTGCTCAGCCCCCTATAAAAGGATACTTAACAGGCAGTGGTGAATATTTGTATAAAATTAAAAAGCCCTATTCGGATCAAAATTCTCCAACTCTTTGCACACGGCATTGAGGAAAGTAGAACCCAGGCCACCATCTATTATGCGGTGATCGTAACTCAGGGAAACATACATCATGTGGCGAATGCCGATGGTGTCTCCTTGCGAAGTTTCTATTACCATGGGCCTTTTTTTAATAGCGCCCACGGCCATGATAGCCACTTGTGGTTGGTTGATGATGGGCGTACCCATGATGCTGCCAAAGGTTCCAACATTGGTAAGGGTGAATGTACCGCCGGTTGTATCGTCTGGTTTCAAACGGCCGGTACGGGCTGCATTGGCCAGGCCGTTTACCTGTTTGGTGAGGCCTACCAGGTTTAGCTGGTCTGCATTTTTAATAACAGGCACAATTAAATTACCGGAGGGTAGGGCAGTAGCCATACCTATGTTCAGGTCTTTTTTGATGATGATTTTATCGCCATCAATGGAGCTGCTGAGCCACGGATATTTTTTAATACTTTTTACGATAGCTTCAATAAAGAGCGGCGTAAAAGTTATTTTCTCTCCTTCTCTTTTTTCAAAATCTTTTTTAATTCTTTCTCTCCACATCACCATGGTTGTTACATCGCACTCTGCAAAACTGGTTACATGTGCACTGGTGTGTTTGCTATCTACCATGTGCTTGGCAATGAGCTTGCGCATGCGATCCATTTCTATGATCTCTACATTGCCCTGGTAAACGGCAGGCATTTGATTTTCGTTGCGAGTGGCTTGTTGAGCGGGGATTATGTTTGCCTGCTGGCTTTGTGCTGGTGCTGCTGGCTGGGTTGTCTTCGTTCCCCGGTCTGCTACATATTGCAGCATATCTTTTTTGCTTACTCTTCCGTCTTGCCCGGTACCGTTTATGTTTTCCAACTCTGTCATGCTGATGCCTTCGCTCTGTGCAATATTTAAAACCAGTGGGGAATAAAAACGGGGAGCATTGTTGTTGGCAGCCGGAGCATTTACAGGTGCCGGCTGGTAAGGAACTTCTTCAATAATTTTTGCTTCTTCGTATTCTTCTTTTGGGGCCGGGGCGTTAGCAACTTGTGGTGCCGGTGCAGCTTCGCTTCCCCCGGTATTTATCCTGGCTATAACGGTACCAATGGGTACCACATCATTTTCCTGGAACAATATTTCGGCTATAGTTCCTTCTGCTGTAGAGGGTACTTCACTGTCAACTTTATCGGTAGCAATGTCCAGTATGGTTTCATCCTGGGCAACTTTGTCGCCTGCAGTTTTGTGCCATTTTAAAATGGTGGCTTCCATGATACTTTCGCCCAATTTTGGCATTACCAGGTCTACTAAACTCATATGGCTATTTTGAATAGAGTGTTACTTAATTTGAAAGGGCAAATGTAATTAAATACTTTCTTAACTCCATCTTCCATATGCAGGTTGGCGGGGGCCAGCCATGGTGCAGCTTTCCCTCTTTGCCGATGCGCCCGCTAATGGAATTAATCAAGAGTTTTCCAGTATAAACCTGCGCAGGTTGTTCAAGGCATTCAAAGCCGTGAGTTGTATATTTTTTTGTCGGTTGAAACGAAAATGCATTTTTTGTGTTATGTGTTTTTCGGCATTGCCCACTGCTATCCAAACTGTGCCTACAGGTTTCCCTTCTGTGCCACCATCTGGCCCCATGATACCGGAAACGGCAATGGCATAATTTGTAGCAACGGTTTTTAAAGCACCCTGCAGCATTTCAACCACCACATTTTCACTTACGGCACCGTGTTCTTCCATGCTCTGCTGGCTCACACCCAATACAGTTGACTTTACTTTGTTAGAATAACTTACCACGCTGCCCTCGTAAAATGCAGAGGAGCCGGGCATGGCAGTAAGCAGGTGTGCAATGTAGCCGCCGGTGCAGCTCTCGGCTGTTGCCATCGTTTTATTTTTTTGCAATAGTAATTTTCCCAACACTTTTTCCATAGGAATATCTTCGTTGGTAACCAGGTAAGGTTGCACCCTTTTTTGCAGTTCTTCAAACAGCCCGTTCAGGGTTGCATCTGTGGCTGCAGCATCTACTCCCTGTGCGGTGAGCCTCAACCTAACCATACCGTAGTTGGGCAGGTAAGCTAGTTTGATGGTAGCGGGCAGCGCTTCTTCAAAATCTTGTATCATGTCTGCCAGGTTAGATTCTCCAATGCCAAAAGTGAGCAGGGTACGATGGGTAATATGTGCTGTGGGAAATTTGCTTTGCAAAAGTGGTATTACTTCGTCCGTCATCATACCATGCATTTCGTGCGGCACACCTGGCATGCTCACAAATATTTTTTGATCTTTGTAAAACAACATACCCGGCGCAGTTCCTCTTTTGTTTTGAAGCACGGTGCACACATCAGGCACGTCTGCCTGTTTTACATTGCGGTGAGTGATGGGCCTTTTAAATATGTTTTCAAAAAGATGTGTTACGTTCTGCAAGGCTGCAGCGTTTTGAACGAGGGTGCCACCAAAATATTTGCACAATAAAGGTTTGGTAATGTCATCGGCGGTCGGGCCCAGTCCACCAGTTATCAACACCACATCCGCTTGTGCAGCTTCTTCATCCAGGGCCTGCCAAATCTCGTCCCACACATCGCCAACTGCCACACGCCGTTTTACTCTTACGCCTGCTTTGTTGAGTTCTTGCGCCATCCAGACACTGTTGGTATCTATCACCTGGCCTATCAGCAATTCATCACCAATGGTAATGATGGAAACGTTTGTCATGCTCTGTTTTTAATTAAGTATTTTTATTGCAAGATAACACCAATCATGAGAACATTTTTTTTACTTATTAGTTTAGTTTTTTTTCAGCATTTATCTGCGCAGCCACTGAAACAACAACTGGAAGCAGCTATGTCAGCCTTGGAAAAAGACGAACAGTTGAAACATGGCAGCATCAGCTTGTATGTGGTGAATGCTACAACAGGTGCCACGGTGTTTGGCAAAAATGAACAAGTAGGCATGGCGCCTGCCAGCTCTCAAAAAGTAATTACCAGTGTAACGGCTTTTGAAATATTGGGCAAAAATTATCGCTACAAAACTGCGCTAGCTTACAAAGGAACTCTGGTGGGTAAACAATTGCAGGGCGCATTGGTAGTAACTGCCAGCGGCGATCCTACGCTGGGTAGCTGGCGCTGGCCGGGTAGTTCAGAAAAAAATATTATGCAAAGCGTAGTTGAAAGTTTGCAGCAAAAAAATATTACGCAGGTGAGCGATGGGTTGCTTATAGATATGCAAAACTGGGAGACACAAGCTACACCCCGCGGCTGGACCTGGGAAGACATGGGCAACTACTACGGTGCAGGTGCCTGGGCACTTAACTGGCACGAGAACCAATACGACCTTGTATTGCAACCGGGCAAAGCCATAGGAGATGTTGTGAAGATTTTAAAAACAACTCCCCAACTCAGGGGCGTAACCAACTTATACAATGAATTGAAAACGGGTGCCAGCAATAGCGGCGACAATGCTGTTATTTATTTGCCAGCCTACGGTACCCTTGGCTTTGTAAGAGGTACCGTACCTGCCGGCAAAGAAACTTTCACCATCAAAGGATCCATGCCGCTGCCATATGCAGCATTCAAGGAAAACTTGCTGGCGGCGGCTGCGGCGCAGGGAATTGCCATAGAAAAATCGGATAGTTTACTGCCCGGCAAAACTGCGGCCAAAGGGCCCATGGTTCCCTTGCTAAAAATTGAATCGCAGGCTTTTGATTCTATGAATTATTGGTTTTTGCGGGAGAGCCTCAACCTTTACGGGGAAGCGTTTATAAAAACCATTGCCCTGCAGCAAAAAGGTTTTGCCGCCACTGACTCGGGCCTTGCTATCCTGCGCTATTTTTGGAACAGCAGGGGTATAGACAAATCTGCGTTGAACATTATTGATGGCAGTGGTTTATCGCCCGCCAACAGAACTACTACGCATGCACTGGTAACGGTGTTGCAGTACGCAAGGGATAAAGCATGGTACCCTTCTTTTTACAATGCCCTGCCGTTGATGAATGGTATAAAAATGAAATCTGGTTATATAAGTGGTGTGCGCTCTTACACAGGTTACATAAAAAGCAAAGCGGGTGTAGAATATACTTTTGCTTTTATTGTAAATAATTTTGCTGGCAGTGCCGGCACGGTGAGAGAAAAAATGTGGAAGCTGCTGGATATTTTGAAGTAAATTTCAACCTTAACCTAAATAAGTTTTTTATGCAAGACCAGAATTACAAAAACCACTCCCGCATTGTACCACTTTACCATTTTGTGTTGCTGGTTTCTATACTGGCACTTCTTATTGGATCGGGTATTAACCTGGTGCAATCCTGGAATACAGAAGGTTTGTACAGCGCTTCTCTTATTTGTTTACTGGCTGTGATCGTTTTCCTGCTCGCCTGGTTTACAAGGGGTTTCGCATTAAAGGCACAGGACAGAGCGATAAGGGCTGAAGAAAATCTGCGTTATTTTGCGATCACCGGAAAACTACTGGATAGCAAATTGAGAACAAGCCAGGTGGTGGCATTACGCTTTGCGCCAAACAATGAGTTTGTTGACCTGGTTCAACGTGCAGTAACAGAAAATTTATCTGCCAAGGCCATCAAAGAAGCTATTCAAAATTGGAAAGGGGATTACCACAGAGTGTAAAAAGCTTGCAGCTTTTACTTCGTATCAGGATAAAATATTTTGAGATTGAAAACAACTTTTAGGCAAAGCATAAAAGTTTATCCAACCTTGAACCTTACCATTCTAAAAATATTTCTCCAACTTCTCTTTTAGTTCAGCAGGCATCTCACATCTTTTCATGGTAGATGCCTGCATGAAATAAAGCGTAACGTCACCAACGTTTAGCAATTCATCCTGCTGGTTATAAATCTCCGAGTGGAAAGTAATTTTATGATGCAGGGGCATTTCTCTTAAAGTTGTTTTAACCGTTATTAGATCGTCATACTTTGCCGGTCTCAAAAAACGACTGTGAATATCTACCACCGGCATTACGATTCCCATGGCCTCAATGTCTTTATAAGTGTAACCCAATACTCTTATGGCTTCACCACGGCCTATTTCGTAAAATTGGGCATAATGGCCATGGTAAACCACTCCCATCTGATCGGTAAGAGCGTAATGAATGCGTATTTGTGTTTCTGTTGTGTACATGGGCTGTTTAAAGTTTAAAAGCTTCAGAGTTTAAGAGGTTCAAGGGGTATAAGAGGTTCAAGAGGTTTAAGAGGTTCAAGAGGTTTGAGAGGTTCAAGGGGTTTAAGAGGTTCAAGGTCTAATGTTATTTTAATTAGAGACTCTTTTTGTTTTATTGCAAGAGCAGGTATTGCTCCTAAGGAGCAATTTAAAACGCCATGTGCCGTTTTTACAAAGCTAATGCTCCTACGGTGCACATTAAAATGCGACTCAAGTATATGCGATAAATATTCAAAGGCCTCCATTCACCATTGCGCATTGCCTATTGACCTTTGACAATTACCCATTGCAAATTGCCAATTGCCCCCCTACATTCTGTCGGGGCAGGCATTGCCAATTGCCTATTGCCAATTGCCCATTGCCCCCCTACATTCTTTCGGGGCAGGCATTGCTTATTGCCTATTGCAAATTGCTCATTGCAAAATTGCCCATTGACCATTGACCATTGACCATTGACCCGACTTTATTTCCCCACCATACCATCTATACTAATTCTGCCAGGGCCCACTAATAACAATACCACAAAAGCAGCAAGGTAAAGAGATGCCATCTCCGCTTCGCCAAAAAAATCTGCGTTGCCTGCTTTAAAAATAGCCACACACATCACTACGATGAGCGGTATAGAAGCCATCCGGGTAAGCAAACCTATGATGATAAAAAGTGCGCAAAAGAATTCTGCGAAAATGGTGAGTGACAAGGAAGTGGCTCGGCCGATGCCAAGAAAGTTCATGAAAGTTGCTTTTTTACTGGCAAAGGTTACGAGTTTGCTGTATCCGTGGCTCATTATGAGGGCACCAGAAACTATTCGAAGAAATAACATGGCAACATTGAATGCGCCTGCAGAATAATGGGTTGATAAAAGTCTTTTCATGAGTGTTGGTTTTAAATAGTTTGGGTAAAAATAATGAAAGTCATCTTTATTCAAATAACCGGAATAGAAATAAAAACTTTTCTTTTATCAATCCTTTAACAGCATGTGCGCATAAGATTTCTTTTGTTTACACTGCAGCGGCAGGCAGGTCTTTGGAATAGTGTTTGCTGATGCAGTCAAAGATTTACTTTTGCAAACGAAATCATTCAACTAACCCACCAATGAATCGTATACATTATTCACTGCTGCTTTTACTGGCAGCCACAGCCACGTCGTACGCACAGCCCACTCACACCATAACAGACCCCGAAAGAAAATACAAGGAGGCTAAAGAGTTTTTTGTAAAAGAGCAATATGCTTTGGCATATCCGATGATGAAGGAATTGAAGCAGGCCTATCCCGCCAACACAATGAGCGATCATACGTATGTAAATGATGATATCAACTATTACTACATTGCCTGCCAATTAAAACTAATGCATCAAGTAGCAGAAGAAGAGGCCATCCATTTCATCAGCACTGCCATCAACGAGCCCCGCAGGCAAATATTAAGTTTTCACCTGGCGCACTATTTCTTTTTAAAAGATGAATTTGAAAAAGCCATTCAATATTTTGACAAAGCAGGTTACGACAACCTCAGCAATGATCAGATTGCCGATGCGAAATTTGAAAAAGCTTACGCTCATTTTAATTTGAAACAATTTGCACAAGCCAAACCGCTTTTCAACGAAATACACCAACTCCCAGACAACAAATATTATATACCTGCCAATTACTATTACGGTTTTATTTCTTACTACGATAAACAGTACGCCGAGGCGTTGAAATCTTTTAAAGTGGTAGAATCGCATCCCAACTACAAAACAGTGGTGCCTTACTACATTGCAGAGATCTACTATTTTCAAGGGAAAAAGGAGGAGGCACTTTCTTATGGCGAAACTGTGTTAGGTCGTGGGGGATCTATGTATTATGAAAAACAATTGAAGTTGCTTACCGGGCAATTGTATTTTGAAAGAAAAGATTATGAAAAGGCGCTTCCCTTGCTGGAAGATTATGTAAACAGCAGCCCAAAAGTGAGCAAAGAAGTTTTGTACGAACTCAGCTATAGCTATTACCAGCAAAACAAATTTGAGAAAGCGATCCAGGGCTTTAAACAGCTGAGCAGCGAGCGTGACTCCATGGGGCAAAATAGCATGTACCTGTTAGGTGATCTTTACCTCCGCACCAATCAGAAAGCCAATGCCCGCACAGCTTTTCAGTACAGTGCCTTTAACAACAGCAACGCAAAGCAACAGAAAGTGTCCCGTTTCAATTATGCAAAATTATCTTACGAATTGGGTTACCAGGATGTGGCCCTGAACGAGATGAAAAATTACATCAGGGATTATCCAAACTCTGAATATGATGTAGAGGCCAAAGAAATACTGGTGAGCCTGTTAACTAATACCAACAATTTTAAAGATGCCCTCGCCATGTATGCAAGTTTTGGCAGCCCTACGGCTTCTATGCAAAAAGCCTATCCACGAATTTTATATGGCAGGGCCATTGAGCACATCAACGACCAGGAATTGTTACCTGCCGATGATTTGTTGAGCAGGGTTATAGCCAACAGTTTGAGTGGCAACATTCTTCCCTATGCACATTTTTGGAAAGGCGAACTGGCGTATAGGTTGCAACGTTATGACGATGCCATTCGCAATCTTAATTTTTACATACAGAGTGGAGCTGCGGCGCAGGGAGAAGCTAACCCTGCAGCGGCACGGTACAATGTAGGTTATAGCTGGTTGCAAAAAGAAAATTATGCCCAGGCGCTGGCTGCTTTTGAAGGCGTAACAAAAACAGTTTCGCCGGGTGCTACCAGCATGCAACAGGACGCTTACCTGCGTAGTGCAGATGCGGCTTATATGCTTAAAGATTTTGGCAGAGCCAACAGCATGTACGACAATATCATCAGCAATGCGTTGCCGCAGGCAGACTACGCTACCTACCAAAAAGCCATGATAGCAGGGGTGAAAAACAGTGCCGAAAAAATTCGCCTGCTGGGCAGCATCAGCAAGCAATACCCCAATAGCAACCTGGTGCCTGAAGTAAACATGGAAATAGCACTGACATTTATTTCAGACGAGAAATTTACCCAGGCGGTTCCTTACCTCAACAACATTATTAACTCTGCCAACAATGGTTTAAAACCAAAAGCCTATTTGAAACTTGGCCTGGCACATTACAACAGCGATAATAACACAGCGGCGCTGGCAAGTTATGAATCACTCATTCAAAAGTACCCGCAAAGTACCGAAGCCGACGAAGCATTGAGCATTATCAGGGATATTTATGTAGAAGAGGGCAGGCCCAATGATTACCTGGCCCTGATGAAGAAAAATGGCAAAACTGTTTCTGTTTCCGAGGCAGATTCTCTTACCTACAGTGCGGCTTTTACCAAATTTAATAACAATGATTGTGCAGCGGCGCTCACTGGCTTCGGCAATTATCTTTCCTCTTTTCCGGACGGGGCCTATAACATAGATGCCCATTACCTGCGCAGCACATGTTATCAAAAAAATAAAGACTGGCCAAATGCCCTTAAAGGTTATGCATTTGTAAATGCCAGGGGTCTGAATAAATATTACGAGAGGGCTACGCTCGAAGCAGCCCGTATTTACTATTTTGAATTGAAAGATTATGCTAATGCAAAATCTTATTTCGAAATGTTGCGGGTGAATGCGGTAAGCCAGGATAATTTGCTGGAAGCCTTGAGAGGCTTGGTGCGTAGTCACTATCTTTTGAAAGATTATGCAGAGGCCAATGCAGCAGCCCGCGACCTGCTCACTAAAAAAGGCATCAGTACAGATGATAAATCTATCGCCAACCTGGTGTTGGGTAAGTCGCAGCAAATAGCCAACGATTGCAACGCAGCCATTGCATCTTTTAAAAATGCAGCAAGTATTAATAAAACTGCCTGGGGTGCGGAAGCAAGGTTTGAAATTGCACAATGTTATTTTACTTTAAACAACATGGCAACTGCAGAAAAATCTGCGCTGGCCGTGATCAAAGAAACTGGCTCCTATGATTTGTGGGTAACAAAATCATACATCTTGCTGGGGGATATTTTCCTGCAACAGAAAGATTATTTTAATGCAAAAGCCACTTACGAAAGTGTTGCTAAAAATGCTGCCATTGGAGCCTTAAAGGCAGAAGCACAGCAAAAGCTGGATAAGGCTATAGCAGAGGAAAAAAAACAATCAAAGATCAGCGACTAATCATTTTTTTTATTTTAATAGTAACACGATGAGTAAGGCATTTTTAATATTTGCGGTAGCAGTATTTACGGTAGAGGGCGCACAGGCGCAGAAGGATACGAGCAAAACCCAGGCAATCGATATTACCTCCTCTTTTAAGCCGGTATTGCGCAATGCAGTTAAGATAAATTTTTCCGGGTCGCAACTGACTGCCGATACCAGCCGTCCTGTTTTGGGTTACACCATTCCATCTCAGAATTTATTTTATGCTTACCAACCCATTTCCTTAAAGCCTTTGGCGCTGGCGCAGGATACCAATTTATACCTTGGTGGACGCAACTATTTAAAGGCAGGTTTCGGAACTTTTAATACTCCGTACCTGGCTGCAGCCGTCGGCTTCGGAGATGGCAAAACCAGCCTGGTAAATTTATCGGCCAGTTATATTGGTTCCAAAGGAACTGACATAGAATACCAGGACTACAACATGCTGGAAGTGAAAGGCACCGGCAGTTACTTCACAGGCAAGAACGAGGTATATGGTGGGGCCACTGTTTCCCTGAACAATTATTATCTCTATGGCTACAATAAAACGTTGTACAATTACAGCAAGTCCGATGTGCGGCAGCAGTTCCAGGATATTAGCTTATCTGGAGGCGTACGTAATATAGTAGCCAACGAAGCAGAGATCAGTTACAACCCAAACCTGCAACTCAGTTTTTTTACCAACAAAGACAAGCTGAGCGAAACAAGCATTGTATTGGATGTTCCGGCAGAGAAAAGAATAAATGACGAAATCATTTTTAAGCTTGGAGCCAAAGGCGATTTTACCAACTATGCTACCAAGAATGGCATGCCCGCAGACTTTAAATTTGCCAACAATATTTTACAGGTAAGTCCCGCAGTTGAATATGCTACTCCGCTCATTAATTTACATGCTGGCATTACGCCCACCTGGAGCAACGGAGAATTTACCTGGCTGCCCGATGTGTACGCCGAAGTGAAGTTGCAGGAAAAAGTATTCCTGGTGCAGGCCGGTTGGGTAGGGCGCTATGTAAAAAATACCTTCCGTAATTTGTCTGCCATCAACCCATATTTAGCAAGTCTTACCCTACAACTTAACACCAAAGAAATAGAATATTATGGTGGTATTAAAGCTACCCTTGGCAACCATTTTAATTTTAATGCCAAGGCCGGTTGGATCACTTATCGTGACTTTGCCCTCTTTATCAACGATACTGCAACAGATGAAAAATCTTTTAAGATAGTTTATGAACCCAAAGCAAAGAACCTGCGCCTGCACGGCGACGTTAGTTACATTAACCAGGACAAATTTACCTTGACGGCTGGCGTTACTTTTAATGGTTACACCGGGTTCAATGTAAACAACAAAGCCTGGCATACAGTACCTATGGAGTTTACCGGTTCCTTAAAGTGGTGGGCTTTTGAGAAACTATTGCTTAAAAGTGATTTGTATTTTTTCAATGGTGGCAACTATGTTACAAAGACCAGCAGCAGCAGGTCGCTTACAGGAGGTACTGATTTAAGTGCTGGTGCCGAGTATAAAATAAACAAGCAATTCAGTGCCTGGGTAAATGCCAATAATATACTCAACGATAAATATGAGCGTTGGCACAATTACCAGGTCTATGGGTTAAACCTTACTGCGGGCGTATTAATTAATTTTTAACTCCTACATTTGAAAGATGGAGAGAGTGCTAACCAACTATTTATACGAGTTTAAAATTTGCCCTTTGCCAGGGGTGGGCACCCTGCTATTGAATCCTGGTCATGCACATTTTTTAGCGGGCGAAAAAAGAATGATTGCGCCCATTCCCTTCATTAGTCTCCACGAAAAAGAAAGACCAGTAAGCGGGCTGCATCATTTTATTGCAGACCAATACAGCATATCCGAGGCTGAGGCCGAGGGATTGTTGCAGCACTATTGCAAGCAATTGCAAGATATGCAGGCTTATGAAGAACTACCCTTAGATACGGTGGGCAGTTTTTATATGGATGAAAATGGTAAGATGCATTTCAAATCGCTTTCGCTTCCCGCTGCTTATTTTCCTGATGTGCTGGCAGAAAGGGTGGTTCACCCAGATGTGGCGCATCCCATGTTGGTGGGCGATACACATACCAATAGCACCGCTATGACGGAGATGTTGCAGGACGAACCTGTGACAAAATCCCGGTGGTGGATTGCCGCAGCAGTGTTAGCAGTGGTGGGGCTTGCAGTGATCTTTATTTACTACAGCAGTTATGAATTAGGTCAAACAGGTAACGGGCGTAAAGTGAGTACCAGTCCTGAATCAAAAACATACAGCACGGCCCAATAAAAATAAATTGGCTTTCTTTGCAGCCTTAATTTAGTAGGTATGATTCATTACGAGGCCTGTCCATTTTGTCAATCCGGCGATATTCATCAAAAATTTGTGGTTAAAGATTATACGGTATCTGGTAAATTTTTTACCATTTTGCAGTGCCGTCATTGCCAGGGTGCTTTCACACAGGATGTTCCCTCGCAAGAAGAAATTGGTCCCTATTACGCCTCCGAAAACTACATTTCGCACAGCGATACTCAACAAGGTTTTATCAACAAGGCCTACCACCTCGTTAGAAGCAGAACACTTATTCAAAAAAGAAAAATGCTGCAATCTCTCACAAAAAAAGAGATGGGAAGCATTGCAGATATTGGTTGCGGTACCGGTGCATTTCTTCATACCATGCAGCAAGCTGGCTGGCAAATAACAGGCTTTGAACCAGACGAAACTGCCCGGCAAAATGCGGAACGACTTTACAACATAAAACCGCTCCCTTCCCCTGAACTTTACAACCAACCATCCGATAGTTATGATGCAGTTACCATGTGGCATGTGTTGGAGCATGTGCACGATCTGCACGGCTATATTGAGCAGGTAAAGAAAATATTAAAGCGAGATGGTAAATTGCTGGTGGCGGTTCCCAATTATACATCCGCAGATGCAGCACAGTACCAGCAATTTTGGGCTGCTTATGATGTGCCGCGGCATTTGTACCATTTTTCGCCTGCGAGCATCACGTTGCTAATGAAACAGCATGGCCTGCAAGTGATAGCCACCAAACCTATGTGGTTCGATAGCTTTTATGTAAGTATGCTGAGTGAAGAATACCGTAATGGCAAAGGCAATGTTATAGGAGCTTTTTTAAATGGCCTGGTATCTAACATTAAGACTTTATTTGATAACAAGCGTTGCAGTTCTGTGATTTACGTTATAAAGAAAATATAATTGTGTGGCAACTTACTTTCAGCATTCCTTAATTCAACCTTACTTCAAATAATTTCGGCCATCTTTTGCCCGTCACATACATTGTTTTGGTGGAAGAGTCGTAGGCTATGCCGTTAAAATAATCGGTTCTGCCGGCAGTAATATCCCCGGGTTGTAACAGATTTTTAAATTCCATGATGCCTGTAACATGGCCGCTCTCCGGATCTATTTTTATAATTTTTTCTGTTGTGTAAATATTTGCATAAACGGAGCCCTCAATGAATTCCAGTTCGTTTAGGTTGTCCACCGGGCCAAGATTAGTCTGCACCGCAACGGTACTTTTTACTTTAAAATCCTGTGGGTTTACGAAATATAAATTAGCAGAGCCATCGCTTATGATCAGGTCTGTACCATTATTCGTAATGCCCCAGCCTTCATAGGGCCAGGTAAAAGTTTGTATGGGTTTGATGATATTATTGACATCGTAAACATACACCAGGTTACTCTGCCAGGTAAGTTGGTATATCTTATCATTTAAAATGGTAATACCTTCTCCAAAAATTTTATCGGAGCCCATTACATGTTTCTTTTCTACTTTACCGGTTTTGAAGTCAGTAATACGGATGGAGGAGTTCTCGTAGTCGCCGCTAGATTCATACATCTTGCCTCTATACAACTCCAGCCCCTGTGTATAAGATCCGGTATCGTGCGGGTGTTGGGCCAAAAGGCTGTAAGAAATAACAGCAGGAGCGGCTATTCCGCTTTTTGGTGGAATTAAATCCTTATCCACCGGTTCGTCTTCGCTACTGTTGCATGAAGTGATGGATAAAAACAGCAAGGCGGCAAAAAAATATTTCATGTGCTCAGGATTGATTTTCTATCGCAAAAATAGGTGAGAACGACTTTGAAAAAGGGGTTTTACTTGTTGGCCTTTAAAGAAATATTTGTTATTTTAAAATTAACCCCTACTTTTGATTACCTCTGAGCCTGATATTGACCGATTTTTCAAAATGGTACAATGCTTGCTCCCTTCCAATTTGCCAATGCACTTTCCTCTTTAGCCAACTTTCCTACGTTTACCATTACCAGTATATCCTCCGAAAAGATCATTTCTGACACTTACACAATTACAAGAAATGAAACCTTTCATCATAGCCGCCTGTTTACTCTTAACATTCGCAAGCGGGCGTGCACAGCGCACTTGTGCCACTGAAGAATATAGCAGGACTCACTTTACTTTTAGCAACGAAGAAGTACTTTCTACTGAAACCGCTTTACCAGCCAGAGATACCGTGCCCAACGAGATCATCACTATTCCGGTTATCGTTCATATTTTGTACAATACTGCGGCAGAGAATATTTCGTTGGAACAGGTAATGTCTCAGATGGATGTGCTAAACCAGGATTTTCGTTTACTCAATACCGATAGATCACTTATTCCCGCTGCATTCAAAGGCGCAGCGGCAGATAGCCGCATCATGTTTTGCCTGGCAAAAGTAGATCCTAATGGCAGGAGCACTACCGGTATTAACCGCATCGCTACCAGTAAAGCATTTTTTATGGCAGACGATGCTATGAAGTTCAAAGCACAGGGAGGTGCCAATGCCTGGGATAGTAAGCGCTATTTAAACATTTGGGTTTGCCGCATTTTTGGTCGCACTATGGGCTATGCTACACCTCCGGGTGGCGACGCTACAAAAGACGGCGTGGTAATAACTTATAATGTGTTTGGAACAAAGGGTAATGTAACAGCCAATTTCAATAAAGGCCGCACCACCACGCACGAAGTGGCGCACTGGCTGGGTTTAAAACATATTTGGGGAGACGACTACTGCGGCGATGATGGCATTGATGATACTCCCCAGCAGAAAAGCTACAATTTTGATTGTCCCTCCTTTCCCCGTTTAAGCAACTGTGTACCGAGTTCAAAAGGAGATATGTTCATGAACTTTATGGACCTCACCAGTGACGCTTGCATGAATATGTTTACCCTGGGACAAAAAAATAAAATGAGGGGTGCCTTTGCACTCAACGGTGACCGCAACAGTATATTGCGATCTTACCAGTGTGATGCCTCGCTTGCCAGTGGCGGGCCTATACCTGAAGACAGCGTTGCTATCGCCCCACCTGCGGATGTCATCAGCGTTTATCCTAACCCGGTAGTAGATGTTTTAAATATCCAATGCAAACAATTACAAACCTTGAAAGGGAAAACAGCCATGGTGCTTTCTGCTACGGGCAGGCCTGTCTTTCAAAAGCTATTACAAAGCAACAATGAAAAAATCAACATCGGTAACCTGCCGCCGGGTTTGTATATGTTGAGCCTTGGCGATGCACAGGGCAGAAGCACTTTTAAATTCGTGAAAATGTAATATAGTTTTAGCTCACTTCTGAGAAGTGCAATAATTTTTATTCCTATAATTACCAACAGTTTGCTTAGCGGACTGTTTTTTTATATACAACATTTCTATCGGCCAGGTATTGAAGCATGAACTCGAAGCAGTTTTGGTATTTGCCAATTAGTTCAGGAGGGAAAACTCCTTTTTCAGCAAACAGTCCCTGGGTAAGCAGGTTGACTGCCGCCGTGCAAGTATAAGCGGTGGTGCGGCTCATAGAGGAGGTATTGGTTTCCTTGCTGTATTCATCATGCAAAAAATATTCAACAGTTTGTGGCATGTTGTTGCTGCTACCTTTAATAACTATTTTCATCACCGTAAATTCTGCCTCTCCGGGTTGTAGTTTCCACTGGTCAAATAAAATGCGGGAGGTAAAATCAAGCGGCTTTAAACGAACCCCTTTGCATTCAATTTCTTCTTCTGAGAAAAAACCTGCCAGTTGCAAAGCCTCTACCAGTGCGATGTGGCCGGGGTAACGCAAAGTTTTTTCTTTCATGTTGGGAATATGACTCATCGTAAAGAGAATGCTCCTCAACCCATCCGTATTAAAAGATTCAAGCGTACCGATGCCTTCAAAATTTACCAGTTCGGCATCGCTTAGTGCAGGGCGGGTAATGATGTGGCTATTCTCCTGGTAGCGTGCTGGCCTGCTGTATTCTTCCATAACATCTATGGGAGAAAAAGGTGCTTTATATTCAAACGGTTTGATGCGTATTTTCGGTAAGCCTCCCACCATGCATTCAAAACTATCAATATGCATCGCTTCGTTGTACCTGCCCAAAATAAGATTGCTCATGCCGGGTGCCACACCGCAATCTACAATAGCTGTAACCCCATTTTGTTGGGCGAGGTCAGTCAGCAGCAGGGCATCTTCGGGAAAGAAGGAAATATCTACTACTTGTTTTTTTAATTGAATAAGCCTTTCCAAAGTTTTATAGCCCATAAAGCCCGGTACAGCACTTACCACTACATCGAAGCCATCTAACAAGGAGGCATAGCCGCTAAGGTGTGCAAGGTCTGCCGCCTGTATAGCAATAGCAGCGGCTTTTTTAGCCAGTTGCAAATTTTCTTCGCTGATGTCAAAAGACGTTACCTCAAAGTTTTTAGAAAGATCAGCCGCAATAGTACGACCTACCATACCAGCACCGAGCACAGCAATTTTCATTTTTCTTATTTTTTTGTTGATCAATCATGCTTGCCTAAGCATTCGAATGTTTTTCGCAATACTAAAACAATTTAACCAGCCTTTAGCATGTTTACAAGTAGTTTTGTGGTCTTACAAACCAAAAGTATATATGAAAAAAGCCAGCATTCTCTTATTCACACTCTGCATCAGTTCGGTGCTTAGTGCGCAGGGCCTCTTGGGCAAAATAAACAAAGCCGCCAAAAAAGACAGTAGCGGTAAGGTATTTTCCGGGGTGGGAAAAATGCTGGGGTCGGGCAGCGGTTCTGCACTTAGCAGTGATGAGATCATTAGTGGCCTAAAAGAAGCGCTCACGGTAGGTACACAAAAAAGTGCACAAAACTTAAACAAGGCGGATGGTTTTTTTGCCAATGCAGCCATCAAGATATTAATGCCGGAAGAAGCTAAAAAAGCAGAATTAACCTTGCGCAAATTTGGTATGGGGTCGCTGGTAGATAAAGCAATCCTATCTATGAACCGTGCAGCAGAAGATGCAGCCGGTGGCATTTCTACTATTTTTTGGGACGCCATAAAAGGCATGACGGTGAGAGATGGCCTTTCTATTTTAAGAGGGGGCGATTTTGCTGCAACAGATTATTTAAAGCAACAAACCACCACTCAACTCACAGAAAAAATGCGTCCTGTTATTGAACAATCTTTGGCCAAGACAGATGCAACCAAATATTGGAAAGATGTTTTTACTGCGTACAATAAATTCAGCAAAGAACCTGTCAATGCGGATATTTCGGCTTATGTTACCGAAAGGTCTATGTCAGGTATTTTTTATTCTATAGGCCAGGAAGAACAAAAAATAAGAAAAGATCCTGCAGGACAGGCCTCTGACTTGCTGAAAAAGGTTTTTGCGAAATAAATTTCAATAATTTATGAAAGCTGTATTTATTGTATTTCTTATAGCTACGTCATTGTCATGCATGGCCCAAAAACAATCCCATTATTCAATAGATGAAATAAGATCAATAGCAAAGAAGTACGGAACAGATTCAGCCATCAAAGTCTTTTTCCCGGTCATAGATATTTCATTTCTTGATACAGCCTTTTCTCTGGACCTAGCCAAACAATGTGATCCTATGTACCCCAATCATATACAAGAGGAATATTTTAGCCTGATCGCAAGGAAAATAAAAGATACATCTCTAGTTAGTAAGACCGTTGCTGTAATAAATTCATATAACGGCCGCTTAAAGACTTACGCTTGGAGCCAGGATTTTAACTCTCTGCCCGATAAACTTTTTGAGATCATTTTATTTCAGGATGATTCTTCTGTAGTCAGTTCTATGCATAATGGATATAGTGAATGGCAAAGGGCGGCAGATAGCTTGAGAAACTTTTTTCCATCTTCTTTTAAAAGATTTTTCCAAAGGTTTAGCAACCACCAGCCGCCAGTGGTAGAAAATTACCGGGCCTGTAAAATGAATGCTTATTTGTTTGCCTTCACCTTAAACCATTTTAAAGTTGAAAGTTTCACTGATGAAACAATCAGGAAATTGAACAACGAGGTGGGTGGAAATGATCAGCAAATTTTGGTGAAACCAAGGACTTACCCAGTTTCATACGATACAATTCAGCTAACCGGAAATTATCCGTCGCTTAGTAAAATAAACTTTCAGGAAGAACCTTCGCTTGCTAAGTACAAGTTCTATGCAGATAACAACTATTGCTGGCAAAAAATATTCATCCAAAATGAAACAGCCTTGTATGCATTTGGATGCAGCATGGGCAGAGGAGCCGGCATGGGGGAAGTGATTATGGCAAAATTGATTTCGCCTGATAAATTGCAGATCTCAGTAATAGGTGGCTGGATAAATTGATCACTTGGCACACCTGTTTGTTTCATAAAACTTTTTACAACCTGCTTTAATATTGAATGAAAGTAATGTCAAGCTTCCTGATTATATGCTGATTTACCGATTGAGATAATTAGATAACGGATAAAAAAATAGAGGTTGCCATTTAGCAACCTCTATTTTTTTATGCAACATCTATATTTTTTAAAGATCAATCGCTTCTCCATAAGCAACAGCAGTTGCTTCTTTCATAGCTTCACTCATGGTTGGATGCGGGTGAACAGCATTCAGAATTTCATGAGCGGTTGTTTCTAATTTACGGGCAACTACTGCTTCGGCAATAATTTCTGTAACATTCGTCCCTATCATGTGACAGCCCAGGAACTCACCGTATTTGGCATCGTAAATTACTTTTACAAAACCTTCGGTAGCGCCTGCTGCACTGGCTTTGCCACTCGCCATAAAAGGAAACTTACCCACCTTCACTTCGTAGCCCGCTTCTTTGGCGGCTTTTTCTGTATAGCCTACACTCGCAATTTCCGGCACACAATAAGTACAACCCGGAATGTTGTTGTAGTCGATGGCTTCAGGTTTATGGCCACTTAAATGTTCAGCAGCGTTGATGCCTTCTTTGGTAGCCACATGCGCCAACGCCTGGCCAGGTGTGCAATCTCCAATGGCGTATAAACCCGGTATATTGGTTTGCTGGTTAGCATCTACAATAATCTTTCCTTTGTCCAGTTTAACACCCAACTCTTCCAGTCCGATATTTTCAATGTTGGCTACAACGCCTACGGCACTCAACAAAATATCTGCTTCCAACACCTGCTCACCGGTAGCCGTTTTGATGGTAGCTTTTACGCCGTTGCCGCTGGTATCTACTTTTAAAACTTCGCTGTTTGTAAGGATGGTAATACCTTGTTTTTTGAATTGTTTTTCCAGTTCCTTGCTGATGTCTTCATCTTCTACCGGTACAATGCGTGGCATAAACTCAACGATGGTAACTTTGGTTCCCATGCTGTTGTAGAAGTAGGCAAACTCTGATCCTATGGCACCACTGCCGCAAACGATCATGCTTTTAGGCTGCTCTGGCAATACCATTGCCTTACGGTAACCTATAATTTTTACATCATCTATTGGCAGGCTGGGTAGCTGACGAGCACGACCGCCGGTTGCTATTACAATATTCTTTGCTTCTACCATTTGTTTGGTATTATCTGCCGCTGTTACTTCGATCTTATTGGCTGCTACGATCTTGCCATTTCCCATAATCACATCAATCTTATTCTTCTTCATCAGGAACTGTACGCCTTTGCTCATCTTATCTGCCACACCACGACTGCGTGTTATCACACCGCCAAAATCCGGAGATACATCGCCGGTGTTGATGCCATAATTTTTGGCATGTTTGGCATACTCATATACCTGGGCACTTTTCAACAATGCCTTGGTAGGAATACAACCCCAGTTGAGGCAAATGCCGCCGAGGCTTTCTTTTTCTATAATTGCTACTTTTTTTCCTAGTTGACTTGCCCTGATTGCAGCGGGGTAACCGCCCGGACCACTCCCTAACACTATAACGTCGTATGCCATAAAATAGGTTGAAATTTAAAAATTAAATGAGGTGCAAAAATACTTTGAAAGCATGTATCTGCCAAAGCAATTTTTGGGCTTTTAACCTTTTATAAAACGAACTGGAAGTAATTGTCCCTAACTTTATTGCCCATGAAAAAAATAGTATTCTTGTTATCCTTTTTGTTTGTGGCCTTTATTGCCCAGGCACAGGAAATAAAAAAATGGCAGATAGCGGATGTAGAAAAGTACATGGATGATACCGTTAGCCAGGTACTGGTCATTAATTTCTGGGCTACTTTTTGTAAACCCTGCGTGGCGGAGATACCTTCTTTCATCAGCATTACAAATAAATACAAGTCGCAAAATGTAGCACTGCTGCTCGTGAGCCTCGATCTGCCATCTTTCTACCCAAACAAAATTGCAAGCTTTGCAAAGAAGCAGGGCTACAAAGCAAACATTGTTTGGCTCAATGAAACCAATGCCGATTATTTCTGCCCCAAAATAGATTTAACCTGGAGCGGGTCTATACCGGGCACACTTATTTTAAATACAAAAACCGGCTACCGCAAATTTTTTGAAGAAGAAATGGAGGCCGCTGATTTTGAAAAAGAACTCAAGCTGGCACTGGCAGGCGAATAAACTCTGGTTAACTCAATTCTTCCAGAACATCGCTTTGCGGGTTTGTACGTTTTGCCTGATATTATTGTAAAAAAGATTGATGTCCCCCACGTGATAATTTTCCTGCTTCAGTAAGAAGTTTCCGAAGAAACGGGGCTTCGTGCTCCAGAGAATATTTTTATGAACCATAGCATCTGTTACCGCAGGCGCCAGCTTATTAAACTTTTTTAATACGCCTCCTGTATTCAACCTGGCGGGGGCAAAGAGGGTATCCGTTGTCCAGGTAAGAGGATTGGTCACTACTGCGTTAAATGTTTCGTTCAAAACAAATTCACTTCCTTCAAAACCTTTTTTATAAGTACGCCAGCTTACAATGCAGCCAGTGGCCAATGAGTCTTTGCAAGGTTTCAAACTATTGAAATATGATTCGGGTATCGGCATGCCAATGAGGTACGCACACACTAACTTATTACTCAAAGTTTTTCCTTCAAAAAATTCTTCTAAAAGCCTGGCCGCATGGGTCGTGCCCTGGCTATGTGAGGCAATCATGATGGGCCTGCCACTGTTGTAATATTTAAGGTAGGTTTCAAAGGCTTCTTTCACGTCTTGGTAAGCCAGTTCAAATGCCTGGCTCGCCCTGGCTCTATCTGAAGTGAAATAATTGTTGTAATGCGCCTGGCGATAACGTGGCGCAAAAACACGGCATTCACCATTGAAAACGCTTGCCTGGTATAGTATGGCTGAGTAATCTGTTTTGCTGTTGATGGCTGCATCGTCTATTCGTGCATTGCTGTTGGTATCTTGTGAGCTGGTGAGGGTAGTGGGATGCACAAAAAAAACGTCGATCGTTTGATCATTGGAGTGTGTCTTTCTCAGCGGCCTGGGTATACTGTCTGAGGGATCCCATTTTGCCGGGTGGGCAGCCCAATAGTTTAAATCTTTGTAATCAGGTTTACCGTTGGGGCTTTTGAACTGGTACGTTGCATTATTACTAAAGTTCTTTGGGCTGCAGGATATTACTAAAATGGCCAGCATTATGCAGAAAAAAAATACCCATTGTTTATGCATAGAGAATAAATGTATTTGATGTTTGTTTTTGAAGTATTAAAAAAGCCCGGTACTACGCCGGGCTTTACAGTATGTAATCGATTATGATTTTTTTCTTTTGATGCTGCATCCCACGCTTTTACTTTCTTTAACAGAAACTTCTTTGCCATTACTCATTTCGTTGATGGCTTCTTTTAGGTGATGCCTGCCTACGGCCCCGGCGTCGGAAGGGTTATCGTCTATAGCACCATGGTAAACAAGGGCAAGGTTGTTATCAAATAAAAAAACCTCCGGTGTACGATTGGCGCCAAACGCATCCGCTACTTCATGGTCTTTGTCTACCACATAACTCCATTTGTATTGCTGATCTTTTGCATAAGCCTTCATGGCCTGGGGGCTATCGTCTTCGCCACGGTAAGCTTCATTGCTATTCAACAGGATTACACCCAGGCCCATTTTTTTTGCATACTCAGCTATGGCGATCGTTCTTGCCTGGTTTTTAACTACGTAAGGACAGGTATTGCAACTAAACATTACGAGTATTCCATTGTTGCCTTTAGCTTCTTTGATGCTGATCATTTTGCCGCTTACATCAAGCATTTTTACATCAGCTTTGGGTAGTGCAGCACCAATTTTTAGGGGCTCTCCTGCGGCAACGGCCATGGTTGCAGCCAGCGTACAAGCAGTTAAGACTGCAGCTATCTTTTTCATATAAATTATTTTATCATTATTACTTGCAATAAAATTAATACTTCGGGCCCGAAATAATTTCCTGCCAATCACAAATTATTTAAGTGGTAAACCATCCCTTGGAGCCACCTGCGGAGCTGTTGCTGTTTCGGTTTCTGCCCTGTGCAAAGCCTGTGCTTTTAAAATGCGGATGCTCACATTTAGTTCAAAACCAATTAGCAAAACCAGGGAATTGATATAGATGAGCGCCATCACCATCATGATAGTACCAATAGAGCCGTACAGCGCATTGTACTTGCCAAAGCTGCCTACAAAAATGGAAAAGCCTACAGTGGAAACAATGCTTAAAAAGGTGGCCACCAATGCGCCCGGAGACCTGATCTTCCAACGTTTTTTTACAGACGGGGCATACTTGAAAATATAACCGATGGCTAAAAAGATAAGCAGTATCATTAAAATCCATCTTGCATACGAAACTATTATCCGCCAGGTTGGGTTGCTCACCAGTAGTTCTAAAACGGCGCCTTGCATGATAAGCAGTATCAGGTAACCTAACAACAACGAGAAAATTATAACGGTGAGGCGCAGTGCTACCAGCCTGTCTTTAAATCCCTTTCTTTTTTCGAAGCCAATGTAATTTTTATTGAAGGCCCGCATGAGCCCCATCACTGCGTTGGATGCAAAGAAGAGAGAAAGCAACAGTCCGAATGATAAAAGCCCAAAGCGGGAGTTATCTATAAAACTATCTACGAATTTTATTACTTCCCTATTGTACACCGGCGAAGGAATGATGTCGTAAATAAAGCTGTGTAATTGTATGGTGATGTTTTGCCTGGATACAAAAGGCAAATTAGGAATAAGTGTAAACATAAACAACAACGACGGTGGCAGTGCCATCACGAAATTGTAAGAAATAGCCGATGCACGTTCCGTAATGCCGTGCGTCTTTACCTGCTTTAGTAAAAAGGCAATCACATCGTACAGTGGTATTCCATCAAACCCTGGTAGGTAGATGTTCTTGCTGTGTCTTATAAAAAAAGCCACAGGAGCAAACGTTACAAATATGCGTTGCAGTTTTGTCAATTTTATTTAGCCTGTTTTTTCCTGATAAGTTCGTCTAGTGCCCGTTGGTATTCTTTTGCATATTTTAAATGCTCAGGGTAGGTGGCAGCAAAATTAGAGTAGCCATTGAAATCTGGTTTGGCCACAAAAAATATATAATTAGTAGCGGGGGCGTTAAGTACAGCATCGATGGTTTCTGATGAGGGTGTAGAAATAGGTCCTGGCGGTAGGCCCTTATTTTGGTAAGTGTTGTAGGGAGAAGGGTAGGCAAGGTGGCCATATAATATTCTCTTAAGGCCAAAGTCACGCATGGCATATTTTACGGTAGGGTCAGCTTCCAATTTCATGCCCTTGTTGATGCGGTTTATGTAGACACTTGCAATGAGTCCCTTATCTTTTAGCTTATTGGTTTCTTCTTCTACAATGCTTGCCATGGTATAAACCTGTTGTGGCGTAAGGTTAATGGCTGCTGCTTTCTGTTTCCGCTCTTTGTTCCAAAACTTTTCCTGCTCATCTTTCAGCCGGTTAAATATTTTTTTAAAATTGCTGTTCCAGTTAATGAGGTAGGTGTTTGGTATAATCAAAGTCATCACGCTGTGAGAATCTACGCCATAGCTTTTGAGGGAATCGTTGCTGGCCAAAAAAAGAATGGTTTCCAGTGAATCCGCTTCAAACTGCTGACCTATTTTTTTAGCCAAATCTTCTTTTGTTCGCAGTTTGTTTATCACTAAACGGACCGGCGACTGTTTGCCAGATTTTAGCATTTTCAACAAATTGTAAAGGCTCATGCCATTTTTAACTTCGTAGCGTCCTGGCTTCACGTTTTTATCATACTTTACCTGGCGGGCAATTTTATCAAAGAAGAAGGTACCTGAAATGATTTCTTGTTGCTGCAAATCGCTTTTTACTTTTTGAAATGCAGTACCTGTGGATATATAGAAATATTTACCGTCGGGAGCAGAAAGGGTAGGGCCAAATACCTGCCAGCCTGTATAAATGGCTGCGATGGAAACCAAGATCAACAGTGTGGCAATAATTTTTTTCATACAGGGTTTTTATATTAAAAACATAAACAAAGTAAAATAAAAAACCCCGCTTTAAGGCGGGGTTATAAAATTTTAGAATTGTTTTATTTGTTGGCTGGTGCTACCGGCTGCGTACCAGGCATTGGCGTGGTGTTGGCAGGTGTAGTTGTTTTAGGAGCCGTAGTAGGTGCGTTGTTCAGCAGTTCATCATTATCTGCTGAGCTGCTTGCATCTTTAGAGATAAATGCCGGAGAAGCCAGGCAAAGCAAACCAACAATTGCAGCAAAAAACCAGGTGCCTTTTTCAAGGATATCTGTACTTTGCTTCACGCCCATCAATTGGTTGCCCAATCCACTAAGCGATCCTGAAAGGCCACCGCCTTTTGGGTTTTGGATCAAAACGATCATTCCCAGTACTACAGAAAAAAGAATAATTAAAACGCCGAATAAAGCTAACATGTGAATTTATTTTTGTTGAATTTGATCTATTTTGGCTGCAAAGTAAGCGATTTTAGAAGGATCGAGCAAACTTAATTTCTCATATATTTCTTTTGCCTTATGTAGCTTTCCTTGCTGTAAAAATACTTCAGCCATCGATTCGGTAATCACCTGCTCTTCTTTGTTGCTTTTTTCTGCCAGCTTTTGTACAGAAAGGTCGAGCACTTCGCTGCCAGCAGGTAACTTGCTGTCATGCACTTTCTTCATGGTCTTTAGCCAGTCTGTGAAGCTCTTTAGTTGTTTGCCCAGTTTATCATTAGGCAAGGCTTCCTCTCTCAGCTTGATTCCCTGCGATGCAAAATAATCTGTAGCGTATAAAGGAGTAAAGAGCAGGCTGCCTTCTACACTTGGTATGGCTGCTCCCAAAGTCGGTTTTTTTACGGTTACCGGGCCGGCAGTATTTGGTTTGGTTACCTGAGTCTCCCCGGCAACAACACCAGTTGTACCAGGCAGGTCTTCGCCTGTTTGGGCAGATAATTTTTCGCTTTCTGGCGGTTCCACATCTTCATCGGGCAAATGTTCATCTGCATTTGCGGCTACTTCCACTTCTTCATTTTCCACCGCTCCTTGTTGGTTATCGCTTGCTACCAAGGGTAGCTCTCCTTCGGTTAGTTCAGGCACTGCTTGTGCGTTTGTAACGGTAAAGGCGGCTACTAAAGCTGATTTTGCCGACGGCAGATTTTTATGCAACTGGCTTTGTAATAAAAAAGTATTGTTGAAGTGCAGTGCAGTTTTTGCTGCAATTTTTGCGTAACCAGCACCTTTTGTATCAGCCTTTGTTAGTAAGAAGAAATGTGCCAACGAAAAGTAAGGATGGCTTTCGATGGCCTGCTGCAATAAGACTGCAGCCCCGGCGTCGGAGTCGTTTTTATTAAAAATATTTTTATACAATGGTTGAAAAGGCATGCTTCAAAACTAAAAGATTAAACTGCAATCAGCAAAAGTATTATGGTAGGTAATTCAGTGCTACCGTGTTTGAATAAGGTTCACAAAGGGTGCCATCATTCCGTTACCAGTTTGAAAATATTTTATTAAAAATCTCATCAACTATATTTTTCACAATGGTTTCATTCAGGGTTTTTTCGGCATCCTGCAAGGAGAGCCTGGCATCAAAATCAAAAGTGCGCATCAGGTCAGCTTCAAAACTTTTAGTGTCGTCTAGCGTATTGCGAAATACCAGGTGAAATCCAACGGTGAGCCTGTTGCCACTGCTGTTGTTGCCTGATATACTAACTGTGCTGGTGTAATATTGTGAAACAAACCCGCTGATGTCGTAATGCGCATCATCGTTGTTGGTTTGCTTCAACCGGGTGGTATTGATTACCTTTTGTTTTAATTGTTCCGTAAGTTGCGGGCTCAACAATGTGTTTACATAGCTGGCTTTGTTCTCCAGGTAGTTTACCCTAAATGTCTTGACCTCTACCGGTATGGGCGCTGTGTCCTTAAAGCCATACTTACACGTAGAAAATGTAAAGACACTTATTAGGAATACTAATGCAACAATGAGTTTAATTTGATTATGCGCTGACCTCATCTTTATTTATTCAAGTTTATTTAAACAACCCTACATCGTACATCAAAAATAAGGGACGGACACAAATCCAACATCACAAATCCAATATCATAAATCACAAATCACAAATCATAAATCATCCATCACAAATCAAAAATCAAAAATCAAAAATCACAAATCAAAAATCCCACATCATAAATCCTACAGGTCCTCAATATCATATTCCTTCAATTTGCGGTAAAGCGTTCTTTCGCTTATGCCCAGGTCCAGGGATGCATCCCTTCTTCTTCCACGGTGTTTCTTGAGCGCTTTAATAATGAGCTCCTTTTCTTTATCTACAATGCTCAGCGATTCTTCTACTTCTTCATGCTGGTGAATGGCGCTGTCGTTGCCATTGTTGTGTAAGATTACGGGTGAATTGCCGCCATAAGAGGCAGGTGCATTACCTTTTACATTCAGCTCTTTAATGTTGCCATTATCACCTGCAAACACCGGTGCACGATTACCTCCGTTGGGATTTTGCAGCAGGTCGAAAAACATTTTCTTCAATTCGTTCACATCTTTCTTCATGTCGAAAAAAAGCTTGTAAAGAATTTCCCTTTCATTGGCAAACTCCGTTTGGCTAACACCAGCGCCATGGGACAACACCGGCAAACGGCTAAATTGATTGTCTGGTAGAAAAGTTCTTAACTGATCAGCAGAAATATTTTTCTCTTTGCTTAAAACAGAAATCTGCTCGGCTATGTTTTTCAATTCCCGAACGTTGCCTGGCCAGCCATAATTGATGAGCACATTTCTTGCCTCGTCGCTTAACTGTACCGACGTTGTTTTGTAACGATCGGCAAAATCGGTAGCAAACTTTCTAAACAAAAGAATGATATCTTCTTTGCGGTCTCTTAAAGCCGGAACCCTTATAGGAACTGTATTCAGGCGATAATAAAGATCTTCTCTAAAACGGCCCTTTTGCGTAAATTCCAACAGTTCTTTATTGGTAGCCGCTATTACTCTCACATCTGTTTTTTGCACTTTGCTGCTACCCACACGAATGTACTCGCCGGCTTCTAATACCCGCAGCAAACGAGCTTGTGTGCCCAGCGGCATTTCGCCAATTTCATCCAGGAAAATGGTACCACCATTTACGGTTTCAAAATAACCTTTGCGCCCATCTACGGCGCCGGTAAAAGAACCTTTTTCGTGGCCAAACAGCTCTGAGTCTATGGTACCTTCCGGTATGGCTCCACAGTTAACGGCAATAAAAGGATTGTGTTTCCTGGCCGAGAGTGCATGAATGATTTGGGAAAAAACTTCTTTACCCACGCCACTTTCACCGTTGATCAAAACACTTAGATCAGTATTAGCTACCTGCACGGCTACGTTCAGGGCATGATTAAGTGCGGGTGTATTGCCTATGATGGCGAAACGATTTTTGATTGCTTGAATATCCATAAACTGTCATCCCAGGCGGCCAATGCCCTAAAGCCTTGAGTATATTTTAAGTTATATTAATTGGTTGCTCCGGCATGTATGTTTGAGGGGCTGTTTGTTTTTTGTTCCGAACCATGGGCGTTTATACCTAACAAAGTGCCTGCAGTACATCTTGTAATCAGCAGGTCTACATAATCGCCTTTCTGAAAGTTTTCTTTGGCAAAAACAACCACTTTGTTCTGGTCTGTTCTGCCAAAAAGTTCAGCTTCATTTTTTTTGGAAGTTCCTTCTACCAAAACCCTGAAAGTTTTGCCTACTTCTTTTTGCATGCTTTCAAGAGAGTGTATGCGGTGCAGCGTAACCATTTCCTGCAGCCTTCTTTTTTTATCTGCCAGCGTTACATCATCTTCAAACCTTTTGGCAGCAAGTGTTCCCGGCCTTTCAGAATAAAAATACATGTAGGCCAAATCAAACTTGCAATATTCCATCAGGCTCAAAGACTCCTGGTGTTCTGCTTCCGTTTCGGTGCAAAAGCCGGTGATCATATCTGTAGAGAGGCCACAGTTGGGCAACAACTCCCTTATGCGATTTACTTTAGCAATGTACCACTCCCGGCTGTAGGTGCGGTTCATCATTTGCAATACACGGCTGCTTCCGCTTTGTACGGGCAGGTGTATGTAGTTGCAGATGTTGTCGTATTTTTTGATGGTAAATAAAACGTCGTCCGTAATATCCTTGGGATGCGACGTAGAAAAACGAACCCTTAGCAATGGGGATACCTGGGCTACTTTTTCAAGGAGCATTGCAAAGGTCACAGCCCCCCCGGCCCCCGAAGGGGGCATCACTGTACCCTGCAAATTCAAAGTACTATCTGAAATTACGGAGGCTTCAAAAGCCCCTCCTTCGGAGGGGTTTGGGGAGGCCACCCAGTGGTAACTGTCTACGTTTTGACCTAGCAGGGTTACTTCCCGGTAGCCCTCGTTGAACAGGGTTTCACATTCATGAAAAATACTATTGGCATCACGGCTGCGTTCCCGCCCACGGGTAAAGGGTACCACGCAAAAAGAACACATATTGTTGCAGCCACGCATGATGCTTACAAAAGCAGTAACGCCATTGCTGTTGAGCCTGATGGGCGCTATGTCTGCATAAGTTTCATCCCTGCTTAGCAAAACGTTTACGCCTTTCTGCCCTGTGTATGCCTCTTCCGCTAAACCTGGCAGGTGCCGGTAAGAATCAGGTCCCACCACAATATCTACCAGCTTCTCTTCTTCTAAAAATTTTCCTTTCAGTCTTTCTGCCATACAACCTAGTACCCCAATCACCAGGCCGGGCCTGCTTTTCTTCATTAACCTGAAGGTAGTGAGGCGCTGGCGCACTTTCTCTTCTGCTTTTTCCCTAATGGAGCATGTGTTGATTAGAATTAGGTCGGCCAATTCTGTATGGGGAGTGGCGGCATAGCCTTTTTCCTGCAGGATAGATGCTACTACTTCGCTGTCTGCAAAATTCATGGCGCAGCCATAACTTTCTATGTAAAAATATTTATAAGGCGAGACGATGTTAGTGGATTGCGCAACAAATGGTTGTCCCTGCAGCGTTTCATCGTGTGTTTTATCTAAAAGAAGTTCCTGCATTAACCTGTTAAAATTTAGACGGCAAATATAATCTAAATAAAAGTTACCAATGACAGGATGTCACCTTTATTAACAACGATCCCCACTTTAGAGCGCTCTGTTCACGTTCAAATGAAGGTTTCGATCTTCTGAAGAAAAAGCGTAGGCTGCACTGATAGTAATTTTATTGAAGGGCGAAAGCATGATACCTGCGCCGTAGCCTGTATGCCATTGAGCGCTTTTTTCATTTTTGAGCCAAACCCTGCCTACATCGTACAGGCCAAAAAAGGTGATTTTGCCGTTGTATAAATGAGAACGCACATCGTGCATCCAGCGTATTTCATTTTGATTGTAGGCAGTACTGTTGCCATAAAAGCGGTCCCGTTGGTAGCCCCGCAAAGTTTCCGAAGAACCGATGGTATTGTATTGAAAAAATTCTGGTGTACCTGTGAGGGTGGTGCCCCCTGCTCTTACCATTAAGCCCAGTTTTTTAGAAATGGGTAAAAAAGTATTTACTTCAGCCCTAAACTTGTTTACGTTGCGATCTCTTTCCTTGATATTTTTTGAGAGATTGGCTTCTGTTATAAAGGATATACCCTTGGTGGGATAGCTGGAGTCATTGAGATTCTGGTAGATATACAGTAATTCGGCACCTCCGTAAAAATGAGTTTTATATACGGAGGGTACCTGGAGTGAAGTAACCTTTGCAAGATACCTTGCTGTGTCGTTGATGATATCGTAGGATTGAAAGTAGGGATTTACTACAAACCGATGCCTGTTGTTGATTACTCTTTGTACGCCTGCCTTCGCAATAAATTGCCTGCTGCGGACCCGGTTAAAATCCCGCTCCCTGGAGCCTAGCAGGGATTCATTGCCGATGCCGTAAAAGTTGCGCCACACCACCTGGTCATAATTTGCAAAAAGGTTACCGTCCCATTTACCAAACAGCGAAGTATGAATAGAACTGTAGGTAGAGCTGAAAGCCTTTTGCCCCAGGGAATATTTTACATTGAATTTTTTCTGTACGCCAAAGGGAGATTTTCTCCATTGCTGTTTTTCAAATTTGTAGGCATAGCCAACATAAATTCTATCTTCAAAGGAGAAAAAGGCAACCGGCTTCCATGAATTTTTGTTTGGTTTGTAAGTGTCGTATTCATAGCGGTGCACGGCACTGTCTTCGGTAAGATGAAGCTTTGTTTCCTGCGAGCGTATAATCTCATTTTGATGATTGTCGTAGATGAGGGTACTACGACCGTTTTTGCGCACCCTGGAGAGGTCTTCAAATTTATCTTTTCCAGGGCCCCCAATCAACCTGAACCTAATGCTTTTGTTTACATCGCCACTCAGCAGGTATTCATCTTTTCCGTCTATCCCGTAAAGCCTCACTTCCCTTGTTTCTTCGTTTTTAAATACCCTGCTATAGAAAGGTTCGTCTGCTTTTTTTCCTTTGTTTGAAATTTTGAAAATATCCACTGATGTAGTGCTGTCTGTCAAACGTTTTATTTCGAAAAAGTCATCATCAGCTGTGCCCGTAATTTCTACCTCTTTGGCAAGGAACAAGAAATATTCTTTTGCATATTTATCCAGGTCACGGAGGCGGCTCTTCAATTTTGAAGCAATCCCCGGTCCAGACAGAGGATACACTTCCGGTGGCAGTTGTGCTACCGCTTCATCTATGATTTTGTCGGAGAGCGCAAGCTGTAATTCGTTGGCAGCTTTCAGCCACTGCTGCTGTGTGAGACTGTTTAATAAATGCCTGTCGAGGTTGCGTGCCGGATAATTAAAGGCTGAGATATCTTTCACCCTGTGATCAAAAGATTGCATGTGATCGGCATGTACTACCTTAAGCATGAATTGCAGCAATGCCCCATCAAAAATGGAGAAGGCATTGTCTCTGTCTCGGGGCACAGGAACATAGGTGGTTTTCTTGTCATCTTTAAAAGTGGCCCAACGCCACTGATCGTCGTGCCTGCCCCAATCGCCAATGAGCATGTCGAAAAGACGAGCTTTTACAAATGCCTCCTGGTCTACTACGTTGTCATTGTCTTTCAATATTTTCTCCAACATTTTTTCTGAGCCTACAATATTTTTAGAATTGCCAAAATTGGGTGCGGTAGTCCAATCCTCATCAGGCCGCTGTTCAAAAAGATAGAGGGCATGGCCAAAAGAGTCGCTGAATTCCTTGAGAGCGGGTTGAGCCGGTATAAAATATAAACTGGGATTGGTATGGTAGATATTGGCTGCGGCAGCAAGCGGTGCTACTATGCTTGCTGCATAAGGATGAGAAAAAGTTACCTGGTCGTTGGCAAGCGCTTCCAGGAAAGTTCCCCCGGCTATTTCAGGCAGGGCTTTGCCAAAGCTTTTGTCTACACTGCGCAACACATATTCCCTTTTATCCTTGTCTCTTAGCCTAAGGGTTTTCGTCTGCCTGCCTCCGCCAGCCTGGTAGGGGGTAAGACCACCTGCAAGTGTATCCAGGTTTGCTTTGCGAACAAGAATGGGTGTATGCCACTCCTTGCGATAGTGCTCGCCCCATAAATATTTATAAGTTTTGCCCTTGTGGTAATTGGTTGAAGCCGGCAGCGAAATAAACTGGGTGGTATCCTGCACCGCTGATTGCCCCATGGCAAGTTTAGGTGTAGCAAAACAACCTGTAACTAATAAACAAAGAAGTGTTTTTCTGAAAATTGTGATATAACTCATAGAAACTTAAAAGAAAAATGCGTTAAAGCTTTAATATACATTAAGCAAAATCATACCAACTTAACGGCGCCTGAAAGTTTTATTTTTAAACTAAAATGCGGAGATCCATTTAATTAGGTACCCATTGTAAGTAAAAATCTACTCATTTTTTTAGACTTTCAGTAGATTTGGCTAAAAATACCATCCTTGAAGTTTTTACTTGTTTTGTTTTCCTGCTTTGTGTTCAATTCAGCTTTTGGTCAAAATTCCGCTAATGAAGGGATGATTACGGGTAATGTAATGGAGGGAGAAAATGGCAGGCCCCTCGTGGCCGCAACTGTTACGTTGATTCTGCTGGCAGATAGTTCTCAACAAATCGCAACAACTCTAACCGATAAGACCGGTGAATTTTCATTTAGCAATCTTGCCAGCGGCAGGTATAGCCTTTCATTTTCTTCCATTGGTTATGCAAGCCTGCGCATAGACAGTATCCATATCAGAAAGGAGAGGATGGATTTGAATTTACCCGGTATTAGACTGACAGCGCCGGGTAAAGACCTCTCTGCTGTGGTTGTATATGCAGAAAAACCTTTGTTTGAAAACAAGGATGGCAAAATCACTTTCAATGTAGGGGAATCTGCGCTGAGTGCTGGTTCCAGCACCACCGACCTTTTGAAACAAACTCCCCTGGTGAGTGTAGACAATGATGGCAAAGTGTTGATGAAAGGCAAAGAAGTAAAAATCTTAATTGATGATAAGCCGGTAGAAATGGATGCACGCCAGTTGCAGGATCTGCTTGAAAGCATGCCGGGCAGCATGATAGAAAAAATTGAAGTGCTCACCACACCACCAGCCCAATATGCCAATGAAAGGGGGGGCGTGATTAATATCGTAACTAAAAAGGGACGAGTGGGAATGAGTGGCCGCCTTAATATGACCTATGGCACCCGCGGCGAGCTGGGAACAAACGCAAATTTCAGTTACCGGAAGAATAAACTGGCGCTTAACTTTTCTGCAGGTATTTCGTATAACCGTTACCGTTCCCAGAGCTATAGCAACCGGGTAAATACTTACGCAGACAGCAGCAATTATTTCAATACCATCGGCCTGGGTAACAATGACAACTTAAGGCCGACCTCCCGTTTGAATATTGATTATGAGTTGAACAAAAAAAATGCTTTGAGCTTTACCGCTTTTTTTAATGCAAACAGTACAGAGGGTGATACGGAAACCGAATACAGCAATTTAAACAGGTACCAGGAACTTTATAGATTAAGCCAACGACAGCTCAGCAGCGAGGGTGCCAGCAGCAATCCATCTGCCAACTTATCCTATACTCATAAAGGAAAAAAAACTGGCGAAGTTCTTCGGATTATTGCCGCCACGGCTTACACAGCGAATGATAACCTTCGCCATTTTTACCAGCAGTACCTTCAGCCAGACGGCAATTTTAACGGCATTGATTCTACCCAGGATCAGCATACACAGACGCAGAACCACACGCTTTCCTTGCGGTTTAATTATGACAGGCCACTAAAGGACAAGAAAACACAGTTGAATTTTGGGGGCACTTCCAGTTACAGCAACACCCACAATAACCTGGTGACCACGTATCTTTCCAAGCCAACAAACATCATGGTGCCCAGCGATTTGTTGAGCAATGATTTTGAATTTTACCAATCCATCTTTACTTTAAAAGCTGCCATGCGGTATCAGTTCACGGCACGCCTGTTTACAACGTTTGGAGTGCAGCAGGAATATGCCAATACCTGGTTTGACATCATCAACAGCAGTAACCAATACAGGAACAGTAATTGGAGCACGCTGCCTTTTGCCAACTTTACTCTAAAGTGGGATAGCGGCTATTCCGTAACGGCAAGCTATAAACGCAGTATCCAGCGACCAGGCATCAACCAACTAAATCCTTCCATAGATTATGCAGATCCATACAATACACGCTTCGGCAATCCTTACCTGCAGCCTTACTTTTCGGATAATTTTGATTTGGCTACAGGTTACTGGACGAAGCAATACAATGTAAATTTTTCAATAGGATACAATGCCCTGCAAGCTATTTACAGTTCTATCCGCACACTACAACCCGATGGTAAAACCAATACCACTTGGCAAAACTTAAGTGGCCGTAAAGAATATGAAGCCAGCATATGGGGTGGTTTGAACCTGGGCAAAAAAATGAAAATGAATGCAAGCAGCCGGTATGCTTACAATGTGTATAGCCTTCACGATCGCCAGCGCAACCGCTTCCGCAATGCAGCATCTTTTAACAGTACCCTCAATGGTAATTATCAATGGAACAGCTTGTTTAACATGACAGGCAATTTTACCTATCACCGCTTTGCCACTCCTCAAGGCAATGCCCGCAACAATCTAAGCATGAACATAGGTGTGCAGCGAAAATTCTTTCAAAAAAATCTTACTGTAAGTGTCAATTTTGTGGATCCTTTCAGGCAACAGCAAAACAAGAATTTTATACAAGCCCCCAATTACTACCTGGAAAGTTTTAGCACAACCAATAGCCGCAACGTGCGGTTGACTGCAGGTTATACCTTTAAAAAGAAGGTGAAAAAGAAGAAAAAGTAGAAAGATGAGTGTGATTAGTTAAATAGTTTCAGCAGCACCAAGGGCATCCTTTTTTGGAAACATCTTACTAAGCCAGGTTTGCCCGGCTGGGGTAATCCAGTTACTCACCAGCTGTTTCTTAGTGGTAATACTGTTGTCGAAGTACAGCGTATTTTCATCTATAAATTTATTGTCTACCCCATAGGTTAATTGAGAAAGCGGTAGTTGTTCAATTTTATCTTTTACAATAAAGGTGAGCATCTGCCGGTTAAACATATCTACCTCGTACTTTTTTTCTATTGCTTTAATGACGTGCACAGAGCTATCGGTGCTGCAGCCACTAACGCCTGCTGCAGTTTCATCTGCCATCAAAACAATAAACCGCCCAAAAAATAAATTGGCAAATCCTTTTACGGGCGTGCCATGACTGTTCCATTTGGCCACAAAATCCTGCAGCATGTCTTCCATTTCAAAAGCTTCGCTTATAAAAAACAAGCGGCTGCTTTGATAGATCCATACTTTGGAAGCATCACTAAAATCTTCAGGTAAATGTTGTTGTATATCTAAGTCCATAAGGTAATTTTTTAGGTGTTCCCACATAGCAGGCAACTCCTGGTTACATAGAAGCTGCTACCATTTCTGCAATATCAAGCACAGCTACGGCATCTTCTTTTTCTTTATTTTTTACGCCGTCTGTAAGCATGGTGTTGCAAAACGGGCAGGCGGCAGCAATAACGGTGGCACCTGTTTCCAATGCTTCGTTGCTTCTTTCTATATTCACTCTAACCGTACCTTTTTCTTCTTCTTTAAACATCTGCGCACCACCGGCACCGCAGCAAAGGCCGTTGCTTTTGCAACGTTTCATTTCTACCAATTCTACATCCAGGGCTTCCAACACTTTGCGGGGAGCTTCGTAAATATTATTGGCCCGGCCCAGGTAACAACTATCGTGGTAAGTAATTTTTTTGCCGTTGAAAGCGCCACCTTCCTTTAAAGTTATTTTGCCATCATCTAACAGTTGTTGCAAAAAACTGGCATGGTGTATTACTTCATAGGTGCCCCCCAAGGCAGGATATTCGTTGGTAAGAATATTAAAACAATGCGGACAGGCAGTAACAATCTTTTTAATGCCATAGCCATTCAATATCTGTATATTCTGGTAGGCCATCATCTGAAAAAGGAACTCATTTCCGGCTCGCCTTGCAGGGTCGCCGGTACATAATTCTTCTTTGCCCAGGATGGCATATTTAATTCCTACTTTATCAAGAATGGTTACAAATGCCTTGGTAATTTTTTGTGCCCGCTGATCAAAACTTCCGGCACAGCCTACCCAAAACAAAACCTCCGGATGTTCACCGTTTGCCATCATCTCTGCCATTGTTGGTACATGCATACTTTTGTGTTTCCAACAAAGTAACCAAACATTTATGATTGAACTTTGATGGGATGCAATTATTTTTGCGAAATTATATCCATCACTTGTCAAATATTCTTAAAAAAATCACCCATTGGGAAGCATGGCCTTTCAAACTAATATATGCCCCGCTTGTGCCTGTATGGTTCCTCCATGTGTTGCGGTCGGGTGCCGTGTGGTTCTTTACCAGCAGCAATCCTAAGCTCACTTTCGGAGGCATGGATGGCGAGCCCAAAAGGGAAATGTACGATTTGCTTCCCACGCATTTATATCCACCAACATTTAATGTATTGCCTTCCGATGATTTTGAAAAGGTGAAGCAGCAATTAAAAGAAAAGAAAATCATATACCCGCATGTGGTGAAACCTGAAGTAGGGTGTGCAGGTGTATTATTTAGAAAGATAGATGATGAAGCAGAATTAAGATCCTATCATGCGCAGGTGCCTGTAGAGTACATTGTGCAACAACTGGTGCTCTATCCCATGGAAGTGAGCGTTTTTTACATCCGCCACCCCAGGGAGAAAAAGGGTCGTATTACCGGCTTCCTGCATAAGATTCCTTTAAATGTAGAGGGCAATGGTTTCAATACCCTGGAGCAACTGGTACTGTTGCATCCCAAAGCGTGTAAGCGTATGGGTGAGTTGCACAGCAAGCATAAAAAAAACTGGCACACGGTGATAGCCACAGGGAAAAAGTACATCCTGAGTCATGCTGCCAATCACAACCGGGGTGCGCACTTTATAGACTTCAAAGAGCATATAGATGAGGAACTGGTGGCAGTTTTTGATGCTATCAGTTTAGGAATTGATGATTTCTTTTATGGGCGTTATGACATTTTGTGCAACAGCATTGCCGAACTTAAGAAAGGTAAGAATTATTCTATCCTGGAGTACAATGGTTGTGGTGCCGAACCCAATCACATTTATGACACCGGGTATTCCCTGGGAGCAGCCTACAAAGAAATTTTGCAACATTGGGAAGATCTTTACCAGATAAGCAGTTACAACCGCTCCCAGGGAATCAAGCCATGGACATTCTTGCGAGGCATCCGTTTCAGGCTGTCTTCGAAGAAGCATTACAAAATTTTACAGGCTGCGGATCAAAAAATACGCTAGCCTTTAGAAAGTTTTACCATGTGTGTGGCTGATGAGCCAACGGGTAATGAAAGGTAATCTTTTCAACACCTGGATAAACAGGTTCGTCACTCCTTCGTTTCCGAAAAAAAATTGGATGGCACGCCCATACTTCAAGCGGCTGGCAAAGTGCTGCCGCCACTCTTTTATGTAGGCATGCTCCATTTGTTCCCTGGTCGATTTTTTTTGTAAAAAAGCTTCTACAAGCGGAGCTACAATTTTGGCACTGTGCAGGGCAATGCTCATCCCGTTGCCGCAAAGAGGGGTAATCAACCCTGCGGCATCTCCCAGCATCAACACATGATTTTCTACCTGCGATTTTTGTAGGAAACTTATTTGCGAGATGGAAACGGGCACTTCATATAATTTTTTGCTATGCAACCAGATGTGCTTTAGATGCGGATTTTTGAACAGCACATTTTCTTCCATCTTTTCAATGGATTGATCATTGTCTTTGAGGTTGTCTGTGTGCGTGAGGTAGCAGAGGCAATAGCGGTTGTCTTCTATTTTAGAAATGCCGCAATACCCATTTTTAAAATTGTGCAGCGCAATGCAATCCGCCGCAAACTCTGTTTCTATATGGTATTTTACACCTGTAAATTGGTTGAGTTTCCGGGAATCTTGCCTGGTGAAAGGACGTTTCCATTTCACATCCAGGTTGCTCTTTTTACCAAAGCTTCCACAACATATGTGGCTGTAAAAATTTCCGCTATTAGTGTGGATGGTAAAAATGTCGTTCTGGAAAGTTACATCTGAAACCTTGCATTGTTCCATCACCTGCACTGATGCTTCCACTGCCAGGTCTTTTAAAATTGCATCGAGTTTATAACGGCTGATGCCAAAGCCGCCGAGTGGAAGCTTCTCTTGTAACAGGCTGCCATTGGGGGCTGACACCACTAGTTTATTGATGCGGGGTAACTGCAGCTGGCTAAGGGGCACACCCAGGCTTTCTAAAAACGGCCAGCTTTCCATACTGATGTACTCTCCGCAAACTTTGTGAAACGGGTAGGATTCTTTTTCAAACAAAATTATCCTGTAACCTTTTTTGGCCAACTGTATAGAAAGTGCCAGTCCTGCCAGGCCGCCGCCAACAATAGCCGTATCGAAGGTTGCTGAGTCTTGCATACTTATTTTTTAAAAATTACGAGGTGCCGGAAGGCCCACATCCAGCGGAGGCTATAGTTTCTGATACCTGCTAACGAAAAAATTTGCTCCCAGTCATTTTTTGCAAATCCCCTGGCAACAGATAGGGGAGCGTCGTTTTTTACCAAATAGGAATTGGAAAAAAAATGCGTGATCCACCGAATGGAATAATATGCCAATGGGTGGCGCTGAAGGTCGTTGATGAAAAAGCCCCGCTGGCAATTGGCCTTCATCCAGCCCATCATGTACACCAGCTCATCTTGCTTAAAGTGATGGCAAAACAAGGAAGAAAAAATAATATCAGGAGGATCGCTCTCCAGGTCAGCCAACTTATAATCGCTGCAGATCCAACTGGCGGGCATATCCGCATTTCTTTGCCGGGCAAATTCGATGCATTCCTCTTTCATATCTATACCTGTAAGCTTCACCTCGATGTTTTTAGAGGAGCAATACCTGTAGATGGCTCTTAGGTTATCGCCACCTCCGCATCCAATTTCACACACGCTTAACCTGGTGACGCCCTGGCTGCAAAAAGCTTCAAAGCCTTTATTGGTAATACTGTGCCCACCCAGCAGCCGGTTGATGGTTTCCAACTCCTGCATGTTTTTTTTGATGTCGGCAAAAGGAATATCTGCCGCATCCAGTAATTCTTTTTGTGTTGACCTGTTTTTTAAATCAATCATAAGTAGCCAAAAAAGTTTCCATGGTAAGACCCGGGCCAAAAGCTGCACCGAAAACTTCTGCAGAGCTGGCACCGCTCTCCCTTAATTCATTGAGTATTTTTTGCAAAACAAAAACAATACTGGCAGAGCTCATGTTGCCAAAATCTTTTAGCACATCATGTGAGTAATGCAGCTCCCCGTTTTTTAGCTGCATGCTGTCTTCAATAACCTGCAAAATCTTTTTACCACCGGGATGCATGCACCAGTGGCTGATATCTTTTTTTGTTTTGCCCGCCGGTTTCAATGCGTTGCCAACCAGTACTTCAAAATCTTCTTTTATGAGTTCTGGTACATAACCGGTAAGCGTCATTAAAAATCCTTTGCCAGAAAGCTCCCAGGACATATCTGCCTTGCCTTTAAAGGACACTTGCGAAAAGAAATGATGCAGGTTGAGGCCCTTCTCTTCTGTGCTGTTTTGCACCAGCATGGCACCGCAGCCATCAGAAAAAAGTAAGGACGACAACATATTGTTTTGGCTGATCTCTTTCTGAAAGTGCAGCGTACATAGTTCCGTGCACACTACTACCACCTTGGCCTCCGGGTAGGCGCTGCAAAATGCGTGAGCTAGTTTTAATCCATGTATGGCGGCGTAACAGCCCATAAAATTTACGCTGGTACGTTGCAGACTGGGCGAAAGATTCATAGCTTCCATCACCTGCAGGTCTAGCCCGGGGGCGCTCATTCCTGTGCAGCTTACAGTGATGAGGTGCGTAATTTCTGATGAGTCAATTTTGCCTTTGATGCACTCGTTGATGGTGTTTACAGAAAGGTCTACGGAAGTGTCGTTGTATAACTTCATTCTCTTTTCCAGGTTTGGAAATGGCTCCAGGTCGTCCCGCTCCGAAAAGAAACGGCGCTCGTTTGCAGGAAGGCTAAAATCTTCCAACACAGAATATCGTTTGTCAATACCACTCTGCCGGTATAAAAATTTAAGCTTGCGACTTTCTACTGCATCCGTGCAATACACTTTATCTGCGAAGGCATAAAGGCTTTCCTGCGAGTGTTCGTACGCTGGGTTGCCGGTAGCTATGGAAGTTATTTTACTCAAAATTTTTCTACTATTAATATGCTGATAAAAGCCGCATTGGTGCAAACTGAGCCAACGAGGTTCATGGTCATGGTATTTTTAAAATTAGCTGCAGATTCCCGCTCAAAAACTTTTTTCATCCACCAAAAGAAATATACGAGAGCAGGCAGCATGCAGATCTGCATGATAAAAAAGCGGTCGAGCTCAAGGTTGTTTCCGAAATACCATGCCAGACAAAACATGGCCATTACAAACACGACGGCCGAAAAAACGAAGGTGCCCCTGTAACCCAGGCGGGCACTTAGGCTTTCTACTCCATCAGCAGCATCTTGCTCGTGCTGGTAAATTTGTGTGAGCGGATAGAAAGCCCCAATTAAAAGTGAGGCCCCCAAAAGTGCACTGCCGTTTACCCACAAAGCTTTTTGCAGGCTGCATCCATGTTTTACAATAAAAAAAATAAGTGCTCCCTGGAAGATAATAACGGTGAGGTATCCAATAAAGGGATATTTTTTTAGCCTTATGCCACGATAGCTATAAGCTCTTGAGGCAAGAATAAACAAGAGGATGCCTGCAAAAAAATAAATACTAACAAACAGGCTTAGCAGCAAAGCAGCAGCATCCATCAGCAAAGTAAAATGGTACAATTGCCGCGTAGGTTGTTGCGGGTCTTTCACACCGCCAATGCTGCTAACATCTCTATCCATATAGCTGTTGTAGCCGTTGCTGGAGGGGTAAACCAGTAGGTGTAGGATAATAAATACAAGTACGGCATCCCTGGTATGGATGGTTGCTACCTGGCTAAGTGCAAACCAATAAAGAGGCATGAGGAAAAAAGAAAAATGAAACCGTAATAGCTGGATGGTAGACGATCTAAGCATAAATGAACAAAATGTAATTTATACAATGTTTGTTAGAAACTGGTTGTCTTGTTTAAGGTAAAAGCCTGATAGCATCGGCTTTAAATATGTTACAATGTCCCACCACATTTTAAAACTTCGGTTCTGATTTTCTATACCGCTCCTTATCTTTGGCCGATGCATCCATTGATAAGGGTATTTTTTTGGGGAATGTTGATTAGTTTTTTAGGCACTTTACCCATGGGAACCCTCAACATTACCGCCATGCAAATAGGCATACAGGAAAGCGTGAAAAATGCATTACTATTTGTATTAGGTTCTTTAACGGTGGAAATGATTTATGTAAGAATCTCCCTGGTGGGCATTAGCTGGATACAGAAGCAGGAGAAGCTCATGAGGGTGATGCAGTGGGTTACCTTCGCCATTATTTTGGCGCTTGCAGCAGGCAGCATTGCAGCAGCCCTTCACCCAAGCGACGATGCAAAAAATGTAGTGCTGCAAAACAATCTACACCGCACTTTGCTGGGTATGTTCATGTGTGCCATCAACCCGGTGCAAATACCATTTTGGTTTGGATGGAGCTCTGTGTTGTTCACCAAAAAAATATTGCAGCCCGTTAACAAACAATACAATTTTTACATAGTTGGTATTGGCCTGGGCACTTTAATGGGCAACGCTCTTTTTATTTTTGGTGGCAAATACCTCGTAAAGCGCATTAATGATAGTGAAACCTATCTCAACTGGGTCATTGGCGGCATCTTCACCATTACTGCTCTTATACAGTTGTATAAAATTATTAAACACAAAGGGGCGGCCGATAAAATTCACGATCTCAACCCGGAAGATAGTCCTGAGATGATGGAGGAAGAAGCGTGAGGGAGGTATTAGTGAGGAATTATGAGTCATGAATTATGAGTGATGAATATGAATTACGGATTACGAATATGCGAATTTCAATGACGATTGTGCGTCTGTGCCGTAGCTGTGCCTTAACGCCATGACGAATGAAATTGACTTAATGACCTTTGACTTAATGACCTTTGACTAATGACATTTAACTGACTGACAATTAAATAATGACTTCTTAGAAATGACCCCTAAAACATCCAGCCTGCTAATTCAAGTCCTTCACCCATGCATCCCGGTCATCGGGGCTGAGCTTCCAGGGAGCAAAATTATTCTCGATGCTGTTAAACATGGCGTTCCATTCCTGCGGGGCATTGCTGTCTTCCATGATGAGACTGCGGCGCAATTCAACAATAATATCTAATGGGTTGATGCTAATCGGGCATTCCTGCACACATGCGTTACAGGTAGTACAGGCACGCAGTTCTTCTACAGTTATATAATCATTCAGCAAAGTTTTTCCATCGGGCTTAAACTCTCCATTGAGTTTAATATTTTTTCCTACCTGTTCCGCCCTGTCCCTGGTATCCATCATTATTTTTCGGGGGCTTAGCAGCTTGCCGGTTAGGGTTGCCGGGCATGCTGCCGAACAACGACCACACTCTGTGCAACTGTAAGCGTCCAATAAATTCTTCCACGAAAGGTCCATTACATCTTTGGCACCAAACTTCATGGGGGCTGCTTCTCCGGCTGGCGCCAGTTCAGGTTCCATCATATACTTCACCTCATCTTGCACCTGTTGCATATTGTCTACTTTACCCATAGGCTCAAGCTTTGCATAATATGCATTGGGAAATGCCAGTAATATATGCAGATGTTTGCTATAGGGTAGGTAATTTAAAAACGCAAAAATACCAATGATATGTGCCCACCAGCAGCTGCGCTCTAAAAGTATAAGGCTGCTTACAGACATGCTGCTAAATAATTGTGCAAGCGGTCCCGATATGATAAAATCGCCCGTTACTTTATAATGTTCTGCGCCTTGTAATTGCAGAGCCCTATCGGCAGCATTCATAGTAAGAAAAAGGGTCATCAAAATAATTTCTACAATCAGAATATAATTAGCATCGCTGCGAGGCCAGCCGTTGAGGTCGCTGCTGATGAAGCGCCTTAGTTTGATAACATTGCGTCGTGCAAGAAAAATAACACAAACTATGATCACACCGAAGGCCAGTATCTCGAAGAAGTTGATGAGAAAATTGTACATTCCTCCCAGTGTTTCCAGGAACAAACGATGGGTACCAAGGATACCATCCAGTACAATTTCCAGCACTTCTATATTGATGATAACAAAGCCGGCATAGATGATGAAATGCAGCACGGCAACCAGCGGATTGCGAAACATTTTCTTTTGGCCAAAGGCAAGCAGGAGCATGTTGTTCCAGCGCCTGGCAGGATTGTCGGAAAGGTCTTTATCTTTACCTATAAAAATATTTTTCTTTATTTGATTGGCGTTTTTTGCAAACAACCAAATGGCCAGGAAGGCCAGTAAAACAAATGCAGCCTGAGATAAATAATTCATAGATAAAACAATTATACAGGCTAAGGTAAAGTATTTAAGAATCATTATTTTAGAATGGATAATTTTGATAACAGTTTGTGGAAGAATCTAGGGTCATGGGGCTCAGGAAGTTCAAAAGTTCAAAAGTTCAAGAAGTTCAACGTTTAGTGTTTAAGGTTTACACCCGCCGGTCGGGAGGGTTTAAGGTTTTTTCGACTTGTTATCTTGCACAGGTTTTGAGGGTTTCACCATTGATCACTGACCATTCACAATTGACCATTCACAATTCACCATTGACCATTGACAATTCACAATTCACCATTAACCATACACCATCCCTCATAAAAAATATTAGTCAGCATGATCTTAAGCAAAGAAATAGCACAAAAAAAACTGCGGAGAATGGCAATGGAAGTGGCGGAAAGAAATCATGATAAAAATGCCTTGATCCTTATCGGTATCAAAGAAAATGGTATGGTGATAGCCAATAAGATTGCGGGCTTTTTGCCGGAGGTTTTTAAAGGAAGCATTCAACTTTTGTCTCTTAGTTTAGATAAAAAGAAACCTGGGGCGGTTGTATTGAGCGAGCAACCAGACTTTAATGGAGCCAGCATTCTTTTGATAGATGATGTTGCCAACAGTGGCCGCACCATGCTGTATGCTGTGAAACCTTTGTTAGAGTACCACCCGCAAAGCATACAGACTTTGGCACTGGTAGAACGCACCCACAAACTTTTTCCTGTTCACCTCGATTATGTGGGTCTCTCAGTTTCTACCACAAAGAACGAAATGATTGTGGTGGAAGTGAGTGAGGGAGAAGTATCTGGTGCATTTTTGAAGTAGCGGCAGGATGAAAGCTTGTAAACTAATTACGCTCTCCGGTATTTTAAACCGGCCGGGGTTTAAATAAAGTAGTTATTCGTCTTCCAGTTCTATCCCTATTTTCTTCATGAGGATAGAGGCATTCAGGCTGGTGCAAACCCCGGGCTTCAGGCGGTAATCAAAATACAACTCTTCTTTTTCTACCTGCACATCAAAGTGGAAATTGAAAATATTTTCAGGGTAAGCTTCTTCCAGCGCAGCAAGGTCTACATCGTGCGTGGCCAATATGGCCGCAGCGTCTTGTTTTATCAATTGTTTCAGGAGTGCCTTGGAACCTGTGTGACGATCCAGCGAATTGGTGCCTCTCAAAATTTCATCTAATAAAATAAATACTTTTTCTTTTTTATTAACCCTATCAATAACAGCTTTCAATTTTTTTAATTCAGCATAAAATGTACTCGTACTTTCCTCGAGGTTATCCGCTATGCGCATGCTGCTGATGAGCGTAACCGGGCTGAACGAAAATGAACGTGCACACACTGGCGAACCCGCCATGGCCAATACGATATTGGTGCCCACGCTGCGTAGATAGGTGCTTTTGCCAGCCATGTTGCTGCCAGTAACCAACATAATGGAGGCCTTCTTGCGGATATCGATAAAATTATTGACCCTTTTACCAGTGGCTATCAGCGGGTGGCCAAGGTTGGTGGCAGCTATTTGAAAATGCGCTTCTTTCAACTCCGGGAAAACCCAATCTGGGTTATTGAAATTTATTACGGCAAAACACAGTAACGCTTCAAAATTACCAAGTGTATCAAACCAGTTGCTAACATCAGCCTCATTTTCGTCTTTCCATTTTTCAAGGGCAAGCATTTGTTGGATGTTCCATAGTAGTAAAAGATTGAGGGGAAACACCAACACAACATTGTACCGAATGTCCAGGCGATCTAAAATTTTCTTAAGATCTTTTATTCGTTTAGAGGCAGTGGCATGCTCCTGTTTGTATTGCTGTTGTAAATTCAGCAGGTAAGGAGAAACGAAGTGCTCGTTTTCTATTGCGTGGATGCTGCGGGAAAGGTGGTCGAGTTCTTCGGCCATTTTTGAAAGCTGGTTGTGCAGTTGGTTCACCTTTTTTTCCTGGGGCAATGCCACCAGTGCCATTATAAACAGGTTCAAGTAAAAAACATTCAACGGTACCCAGCCCACAATATAGGCCAAAGTGATAGACACGCTGATGGCCGGCAGCATATAACGCAACCAGTGCCAATGCATAAACTTTGAGAAGATACCTGGTTCATCCAGCCAGTTTTGTAAACGGTCTTTTGTGCGAATGTTGATGCGCACTTCTTTGCCATGGGCCTGCAACTTTTGCCCCCAATACATTTTGGTACCCAATTCTTTTACTGCTTCCTGGCGCTGGGGTATCTCGGCTGCAGGGGCTGGGTGTAGCAGCCATTGGGCCAATCGTACCGAGCCCATTTCCGAGACCGTTCTGTTTACAAACTGGAAAAGCGAAGCATGCCCAAAAATATCGAGGTCATTAGCATACAAGTGTTCCTTGGGACTATGCTCCGTGCCATTGGCAAACTGAAAGTATTGATGATGCAGGGCACTTAATTCGTTTTTATTTATTTGTAAAAGTTGGCGGTTATGGGCTATGGCTTCGTTGTTAAAAAGATCCCGGTAAATTAATTGCACAAACACAACCAGCAACAGCACCACAGCGGCAGCGCTGTACAGCCAGCCGTAGGGCCATGTAAAATAAATGGCAACTACCAATACGGCGATATTGGCCAGTCGCAACCACGTAAAATTGTTTTTCTTTTTAAGCATCTTTTTTTGCTCTGCCGTCAAAACGCTTACCTGGCCGTTGTAAAATTCCGTTGCTGTCATTAAGTGGGGTTAGTCTTGCAATTTAGGTAATATTATAGAGCCGCTTATAAATCCTGCGCAGGCAAAAGCTGGTTGAGAGCAAATAGTTGACAACCTCCCCAACATCCAATAATTAACAGGATACTTCTCCACGTCCATTAATCTTTTCATAAGTTTGCACACTGTTAATCTTTAAGCCTTTAATAGAAAAGGCGTAAATCTCAGTAAAATGGGGCCGTTTTGGTTTTGACAGCAAAGATCTTTGTAGGTGTAAGCATGTAGTGCGTTGCGTAATTAGCACTTTAATCTGAATACGAAACCTTTAAATGGCAATACTCAGTATGCCATGGCTGCCTAATTATTAATTAGACAGTCATTAGGGCCGCCGTACAGGATTTCCTGTTTCCAAGTGCCGCCGCCGACTCAAAAAAAATACAGGATGCTGCGACCGAATGAAGTGACGGTTGCTCAAGATTATTCTTCTACGGAGATGGTTGGTTTGTTATGTCCCTGCCTTTTTTCGACAATTAATACATAAATAAACATGTAGAAAGCTTACGGCGAATTTGTTTGGACACCGGTTCGAGTCCGGTCGGCTCCACAAAAAAGGGAACAACTGAAAATGTTGTTCCCTTTTTTTATGCCCTTGCAGCGAAAGGTCATTTCTTATTTAGCTCCCCTTGCAATTTCCAACTGGCTGGTTGGTTCCATTTCATCTTTCAGTACATTTACCTTTCAAACTTTTTAATTGGCCATTTTTACGGCAAGCCTTTTTAGTTTATGAGAGTAGCAGCTTCCCTTTTTGTCTTTATATTTTTATTTTCAGCAATAAGCAGTGCCCAAACCAATGGTCGAAAACAAATAACCCTTGATGCCGGTTGGAAATTTGCCTTTGGCCACGCCGGCAATCCTGAAAAGGATTTCAACTACGGCATCAAAAACATTTTTGTAAAATCCGGAGCCGCTGCTGGCACCGCAATCGATCCAAAATTTAATGACAGTGCCTGGCGTTCTTTAAATCTTCCACATGATTGGGCGGTAGAATTACCATTTGTAAAAGTGGATAATTTTGATGTGCAGTCTCATGGTTACAAACCAGTAGGTGGTCTTTTTCCGGCTACCAGCATTGGCTGGTACCGAAAACATTTTACCATTGCCAAAGCAGATTCCGGCCAGCGTTTTCAAATTCAGTTTGATGGCGTTTACCGTGATGCCCATATCTGGATCAATGGCTTTTTTGTGGGCAATAACAAAAGTGGTTATGTGGGTGCAGCTTATGATGTTACGGACTACATCAATTTTGATAAAGAAAATGTATTGGTAGTAAGGGCCGATGCCACCCAGTACGAAGGCTGGTTTTACGAAGGTGCCGGCATTTACAGGCATGTATGGCTCAACCAATACAACAATCTTAATATCCTGCATGATGGCATCTTTGCTTATTCAACAGTGAGCAGTAAGAAGGCCACTGTAACTGTAGAAACTACCGTCGATAATAAAAATAGCAGCAGCGCTTCCGGTAGCGTTACGGCTTATCTGATCAACAGGGCCGGCGCAACCGTCGCAAAGTCTGCGGCATCCTCTATTACAATCAATGCAGGAGAAACAAAAGCTACGAAACAAACGATCAGCATCAACAGTCCAAGTCTTTGGTCAATTGAAGATCCTTATTTATACAGGCTGCTGGTAGAAGTTAAAATCGGGGAAAGCGTGGTAGACAGCAAGACGCTGCGCTTTGGCATAAGAACCATCGACATAAAACCCAACGGCGTTTTTCTAAATAATAAACATGTAAAATTATTGGGTGTAAACAATCACCAGGATCATGCAGGTGTGGGCAGTGCCTTGCCGGATTATTTGCAATACTATCGCATTGGTCTTTTAAAAAACATGGGTGTAAATGCCTACCGCACGAGTCACAATGCCCCCACGCCAGAATTGCTGGATGCATGCGATAGCCTGGGTATGCTGGTAATGGATGAACAACGTTTGCTAAACAGCAGCCCTGAATATGTGGATCAATTTGAGCGGATACTAAAAAGAGACAGGAGTCGTGCATCTGTATTTATGTGGAGCATAGGAAATGAAGAAGGATGGATACAAACCAACAGCTACGGAAAAAGAATAGCGCAAACATTGGTAGCCAAACAAAAATTATTGGACCCTACAAGGACCAGTACTTATGCTGCTGATTTGGGCAACACTTTTAATGGTGTGAATGAAGTAGTGCCGGTACGGAGTTTTAATTACCGCCATTATGCGGTAGACGCTTATCACAAAGATCATCCTACACAACCGGTCATTGGTACAGAGATGGGAAGCACGGTAACTACCAGGGGCGTGTTGGAAAAAGATAGCATCAGGGCCTATGTGCCCGACCAGGATATAACAGCACCCTGGTGGGCAAGCACTGCAGAAACATGGTGGAAACTGGCAGCCACCAATGATTACTGGCTTGGAGGCTTTGTGTGGACGGGCTTTGACTACAGGGGTGAACCCACGCCTTTTGAATGGCCCAATATCAATTCGCATTTTGGAATATTAGATATGTGTGGCTTTCCCAAAAATATTTATTACTACTACCAAAGTTGGTGGACAGATAAAGACGTTTTACATATTTCGCCGCACTGGAACCAGCCCGGCAAAAGGGCTGGCTGGCAAGACAAACAGGGGCAACCCGTAGAAGTGTGGGTAAACAGCAATGCTGATAATGTAGAATTATTTTTAAATGGAAAAAGCCTTGGCAAAAAAGATATGCCACGCAACAGTCACCTGAACTGGACGGTGAATTACGAACCCGGAACTCTCAGCGCCGTGGCTTATAAAAAAGGCAAAAGATTAGCGGCCAAAGTTGAAACCACCGGGCAACCTGCAGAAGTGGTAATGACTCCTTATAAAACTACGATGCTGGCCGATGGTACAGATGCTGCGGTTATAAACATCAGCGTAGTGGATAGGGAAGGGCGTGAAGTGCCGGATGCAGATAACCTTATTAAATTTTCGATAAAAGGACCCGGTAAAATTATAGGCGTAGGCAATGGCGATCCCAGCAGTCATGAACCCGATAAATGTGAAGATGGCTTATGGCAGCGAAGGTTGTTCAACGGCAAATGCCAGGTGATAGTGCAGGCAGGTACCACGCCGGGCATGATTAGTTTTGACGCATCTGCAACCGGGTTGTGGAAAGGCTCTACGGATATTGTAACCGTGTCGCCACAAAATGTTGCAAAAATTACAATCGATAAAAAATATGAATTAAAAGGCGAAGCCGCTAAAAGCAGGAGCGTAGATAAAATCCTGGGAGCGGATATTTCTTTTTTGCCGGAGTTGGAAAGTAAGGGAATTAAATTTTCTGATAAGGGTGTTGAAAAAGATCCCATCCTTATCTTAAAAGATCATGGCATTAATTATATACGCCTCCGTATTTTTAATGATCCTTCTACTGATAGTGGTTACTCTCCCAAACTTGGCTTTTGCGATTTAGAACATACCCTGCAAATGGCAAAACGGGTAAAAGCTGCCGGGCTTAAACTACTGCTCGATTTTCATTACAGCGATTACTGGGCAGACCCTGGCAAACAATACAAACCTGCTGCCTGGAGGAACTTATCTTTCCCCGATTTAAAACAAGCCTTGTACGATTACACCAAAAAAGTAATGCAGGAACTAAAAGACCAGGGCACTTTGCCAGACATGGTGCAGGTGGGCAATGAGATCAACCATGGCATTGTTTGGCCACACGGTAGCATAGCTAACCCTGATGGTTTGGCGCAGCTCATCAATGCAGGGTCGGCTGCAGTGAAAGCCGTACAGCCTTCAACAGTGATGATGCTGCATGTGGCACTGGGTGGACAAAATCATGAGTCTGTATTTTTTATTGACAACATGGTAAAAAGGGGCGTTCACTTTGATGTGATAGGCGAATCCTATTATCCAAAATGGCATGGAACATTAGACGACCTGAGAGATAATTTGGCTGACCTGGCTCAGCGGTACAACAAAGATGTAGTGGTGGTTGAGTATTCGCAGTTAAAAGAAGAAGTGAATAAAATTGCTTTTGAAGTGCCCGGCGGAAGAGGAAAAGGCACCTTCATTTGGGAACCACTCAGTACATGGGAGTCTGTGTTCGACCATGATGGAAAGTCCAAAGGCATTATCCTGCAGTTTGATAATATTTCTAAACAATTTCTGCCAAAATAAATTAATTTAAGGACTCAAAAAATATACGCTATGTTAGATTCTTTAGTTAAAAAATACAAAGAGATTTTCAACCAGGTACCCATGTTGGTGCGGTCTCCTGGTAGGATAAACATTATTGGTGAGCATACAGATTACAACGACGGGTTTGTATTGCCCGCAGCCATAGATAAGGCTATTTATGTGGCTGTTGGCCAACGAACGGATAACGAGATTCATCTGCACTCCGTAGATTTCAAAGAAGCATACAGCGTTGTTATCAGCGAACTGCAGCCAACAGCAACATGGACCACCTATATTCTTGGGGTCGCAGATCAGTTAATAAAGCGAGGTCATAAAATTGGCGGATTTAACCTGGTGATAGATGGCGATGTGCCCTTAGGTGCAGGACTTTCATCATCAGCGGCTGTGGAATGTGCTACCGTTTTTGCCCTCAATGAATTGTTCGCCCTGGGCATTGATAAAATGGAGATGGTAAAAATTGCACAGAAGGCTGAACATGAGTATGCAGGTGTTATGTGCGGCATCATGGATCAGTTTGCAAGTATGTTTGGCAAAAAAGATCATGTAATAAGGCTGGATTGCCGTTCGCTGGAATATGAATACATGCCGCTTAAACTGGAAGGGTACAAGCTGGTATTGTTTAACAGCAATGTGAAACACTCCCTGGCGTCAACCGAGTATAATACACGCAGGAAACAGTGCGAGCAAGGGGTTACATGGGTGAAGGAACATGAACAGCAGGTAAATAGTTTAAGAGATGTAAGCATGCCAATGCTGCAGCAATATGTGCTACCAAAAGACGAACTGGTATTTACAAGATGCAAATTTGTTGTAGAAGAAATACAACGACTACTTACTGCCTGCGAAGATTTACAAAAAGGAGATATAGTTTCTCTCGGTAAAAAAATGTTTGCAACGCATGAAGGCCTTAGCAAAGAATATGAAGTAAGTTGCAAGGAACTGGATTATCTGGTAAATGCTGTGAAGAACAATCCTGCAGTATTGGGAGCAAGAGCAATGGGAGGTGGTTTTGGTGGATGTACCATCAACATCATCAGGGAAGATGAGGTAGATGAGATAGCTGAAAAGCTCGCCGTTTCATACAAGTCAGCAATGGACTTAGATCTTAGCACTTATGTGGTGCGAACAGATGATGGCACATCTACTGTTTATTTGTAAATGAAAATTAAGTTCTAAAAGTTAAGAGGGCTAATGGGCTAAAGCCCTGGAAAGAAAATGGATCTTTATGCCTGTGTTAAATGGCAGGTCAATTCAATTGGCGGCTTTGAAAACTTCCTTTATTTCGGGAAGGGCTAATGGGCCAAAGCCCTGGAAAAAAAAATCGATCTTTATCCCTGTGTTAAAAGGCAGGGCAAGTCAATTGTTCGGTTTAGGAAACTTCCTTCATTGTGAGAAGGGCTAATGGGCTAAAGCCCTGAAAACAAAAATTGCTGATCATCCCTGCCTTAAAAGGCAGGGCAAGTCAATTGTTCGGTTTAGGAAACTTCCTTTCTTTCGGAATGGGTAATTGGATTTAGAATTTTTTTGAATTGCCAAGGCCTTCTGAAATGCCCGGGCGTTATGAATTGCCCCGGCCTTTAGGCCGGGGAATAAAAAAAAATTGTTTCCGGGCTTTAGCCCATGATAAACACCTGAAAAAAATCAACAAAAAAAAATAAAACATACAATATATACCATGGCATACACACCCAACGAATCAAGATATCAACAGATGCCCTTTCGCCGATGCGGTGAGAGCGGACTAATGTTGCCTGCAATTTCCTTAGGCCTCTGGCACAATTTCGGTTTTGTAGATGACTTCCAAAATAGCAAGGATATTATTTTCACCGCCTTTGACAATGGCATCACCCATTTTGATCTCGCAAATAATTATGGGCCGCCGCCCGGCGCAGCCGAAGAAAACTTCGGAAAAATTTTGAAGGAAAATTTTAGCGGCAACCTGCGGGATGAACTTATCATATCATCCAAAGCCGGCTACCTCATGTGGCCCGGGCCTTATGGCGAATGGGGCAGCAGGAAATATTTAATCAGCAGTCTCGATCAGAGTTTAAAAAGATTGCAACTGGATTATGTGGATATTTTTTACCACCACCGTCCCGATCCCAACACGCCCCTGGAAGAATCTATGCAGGCACTGGATAGCATTGTAAAAAGTGGCAAAGCGTTGTATGTAGGCATTTCTAATTACCAGGCCGATGAGGCGAAAAAGGCTATCAAAATTTTGAAGGAGTTGGGAACTCCCTGTTTAATTCACCAGCCCAAATATTCAATGTTTGACAGGTGGGTAGAAGATGGGCTGCTGGAGGTGCTGGAAGAAAAAGGAGTGGGTTGTATTCCATTCTCTCCATTGGCGCAAGGATTGTTGACGGATAAATATTTAAAAGGTATTCCGGAAGCATCCCGGGCTGCAAAGGAACATGGATTTTTAAAAACCGAACACATTACTCCGGATGTTATTCAGAAAGTGGGACAGTTAAATGCAGTAGCTGAAGCAAGAAATCAAACACTTGCCCAAATGGCGTTGGCCTGGTTGTTAAAGGATGAAAGAATTACTTCTGTATTGGTAGGGGCAAGCAAACCATCACAATTATTAGATTCTTTAAAATGCCTGAATAATCTTTCTTTTTCTAAAGAGGAACTAAAAGCGATTGAGAAAATTTTAA
>JBBSJJ010000012.1:0-51562 GCA_038257335.1 Chitinophagales bacterium
GAAGAACCTGCATTATTCGAAGTATCATTCATTTTAGAGCATCGTTATGTAAACAATTCAGTTAACTGATCTCAGTTAAATTATTAGAGACAGTCTTTCAATTCCCCCTTCAGGGGGCCAGGGGGCTTCATATTAAATCCACTTCAATGCACCCTTTTTATGAGCGTATAAAAATCCAACAAATAGTATAAAAAAGAAAATAATAATTTCTACCAATGCAAGCCAGCCCAGGCTTTTAGCCACCACCGCCCATGGAAAAAGGAATATAATCTCTACGTCAAATATCAGGAAGATAAGGGCAAACAAATAATAACCGACATTCATTTGTACCCAGGTTTTGCCCTGTGTGGGAAGCCCACATTCTATCGCCTCTCCTTTTTGAGCATTGGTAGTAGACTTTGTAAGCAACTTAGCAACCAACAGCGCAAAAATTGAAAAGGTCAACGCTGCAATTATTAAAACAATCATCGAAGAGGCTCCCATATGAATCTGGTTATGGCATGAAAGTAATTACTGTACAAGATAAGCAAATAAGGCTACAGAAAATTCCACTTGCCTATTTGTATTCAGCATTTTTGTAATCAATTATTACAATGTAATAAACAGCCTGTGCTTCTCTTAAAATCACTATCCATAAATTTCTACATGAACTGACTTTTTATCGTAGCCCATTTTTAAAATTCTTTCTTTGGCCTCGTCTACCATTCCTCTCCATCCACATAAATAAAAAGAAGCAGGCTTCAATGTTGGCTCCCCACCCTCAACTGCTTGCTGCATATTTTCTTTACAAATGTCTTCATACACGCTGTGTACGTAGCCAATCCTTACAAGATGATCATAGTTACCTGGCACTTCCCGGGAGTAAGCCGTGTGGTAATTAAAATCTGCGTCCGTGCGCATGAGACCTTTTAATTCTTCTGCATAAAGTGCATCACCAAATTTGCGGCAACCAAAAATAAGGTGAACTTTTTGGTGCGGTATATTATGACGGATGATGTGGTGTATCATGCTCCTAAAGGGGGCTATGCCTGTGCCGGTACAAATCAGGAAAATATCTTTGTCTATGTTTTCCGGCAAGGTAAATATGCCGGCCGGTCCCCGAAATGTTATTTCCGTTCCTTCTGCTACTTCATTGAACAAATAGTTGGTGCCAGCCCCTTCGTTCAATAATACAATGCATAACTCATAAACATTCGTTTCATCGGGCCAACTTGCAATGGAGTAACTTCTCCAGCGCTTGTTGGGTTTTTCATGCACCGGCAAATCCAGCGTTACAAATTGCCCTGGCTTAAAGTTAAACTCCTCCAGTTCGGGCACCTGTATAAAAAAACGGCGTGTGGTACTTGTTTGGTTTTCTATTTTAATAACCTTACCAATGCGCCAGGGTTCTAATGGCATAATTATTTTTTTTGAAATATAATCATAAATGAGATAGGAACGAGGCAGGAATTTCTTTAAAGATGGAAACTATCTAACACTTTGCCAAAATGCTGTACAGCCCTTCGCCTCAATAAGAGATCACTTATCTTTGCGGCCGGATGAACCTGGAAGTGTTGCTGAATTTTTACAAAAATGACAATCGCTGTTTTCAAATTGCGGACAGGATCACTTTGTCTCAACCCCAGCACTTTCATCTAAAAGGCCTCCAGGGAAGTGTTTCCCAATTCATCCTGGCTGCCGTTTTCAGCCATCCATCTACAGCACAACTAAATCACCTGGTCATTTTAAGAGACGCAGAGGAAGCCGCTTATTTTCAAAACACTTTAGAAAATATTACCCAGGCGCTCGACCTTTTTTATTTCCCTTCGTCCTTTAAAAATAAAAAGAATTACCAGTTGCTCAACAGCAGCCATGTGATGTTAAGAACGGAAGCCCTTACCAAACTGGCGGGCGGCGGCAACAAGAAAATCGTAGTTACCCACCCGGAGGCTTTGTTCGAAAAAGTAGTTTTATCTAAAACACTTTCCGAAAACATCATCAGCATTAAACAGGCAGCAGAACTTGACGTGGAAGGCATGCTGCAGAAATTTGTAGACCATGGATTTGTGCGCACCGACTTTGTGTATGAACCCGGGCAGTTTGCCGTGCGTGGTGGCATCCTTGATATCTATTCTTTCGGAAATGAAAAACCTTATCGTATAGAATTATTTGGCAACGAAGTAGACAGCATCCGCATATTTGACCCCGAAACACAATTGAGTGAAAGAAAATTGCTGCAGGTAAATATTATTCCCAACGTAGAAACCCAGTTTGAAACCGGGGAAAAAGTTTCCTTGCTGGAGTTTTTGCCAGAGAACACCGTGGTATGGGCGGAGGATTGGAATTTTATAAAAGAAAAGATTGAACAGGAAGAAGAAAATTTTGAAATCTTTAGAACAGCCTTTAGCGAGCCTGCAGCCAATGAGGACATAGACAGGCCACAGGATAAAAAAGATTTTACCGAAACTGATTTTGTTAGTGCCGCCATCATTGAAGAGCAGCTCAGACTTCGCCATATCATTGAGATTGGCAACAAAGCATATTTTCAAAATGGTAAAACAAATACGAGTAACAATTTTCAATTTGCCACAAAAGAACAACCAGCCTTTAACCGCCAGTTTGATCTCCTCATTAAAAACTTAAAGGAGTACGAACAGCAACAATACAACATTTTCATTTTTGCTGAACAGCCAAAGCAGTTGGAAAGGCTGCATATTATATTCACAGATTTAAAAGCAGAAATACAGGTTACGCCCATACCCGTTTCTATTCATGAAGGTTTTATAGATGATGATCTTAAACTGATTTGCTATACCGATCACCAGGTTTTTCAACGTTACCATAAGTACAAAGTAAAACAGGCCTTTAATAAAAATAAAGCACTTACTTTAAAAACACTGAGGGAGTTACAACCCGGCGATTATGTAACTCATATTGATCATGGTGTGGGCGTGTACAGCGGTTTGCAAAAGATAGAGGCCAATGGACGCATGCAGGAGTCGGTAAGAATACAATACAAGGATGGCGACCTGCTGTATGTAAATATTTCTTCTCTGCACAAAATAGGTAAGTACAGCGGCAAGGAAGGCAGCATACCCAAAATGAACAAACTGGGTAGCGATGTTTGGAACAAGTTGAAAGAAAAAACCAAGAAACAGGTTAAAGACATTGCCACCGATCTTATAAAATTATACGCTCAACGAAAAAGCCTGCTTGGCTTTTCGCACAGCCCGGATAATTATATGCAAACAGAACTGGAAGCCAGCTTTATTTATGAAGACACTCCCGACCAGGGCAAGGCAACAGAAGATGTAAAAAGAGATATGGAGAAACCAGCGCCCATGGACAGGTTGGTTTGCGGCGATGTAGGTTTTGGCAAAACAGAAATAGCCATCAGGGCCGCTTTCAAATCTGTATGCGATGGCAAGCAGGCTGCTGTGTTGGTTCCTACTACCATTCTTGCCTATCAACATTATAAAACTTTTTCTGACAGGCTGAAAGATTTTCCCGTGACCGTAGATTTTATCAACCGCTTTAAAACAGCCAAGGAAAAAAAGGAAACGTTTAAGAAACTGGAAGAAGGAAAAATTGACATTATCATAGGTACACATGCTTTGCTGGGCAATGCAGCAAAATTCAAAGACCTCGGCATCATGATCATTGATGAGGAGCAGAAATTTGGTGTATCGGCTAAAGAAAAATTAAAACAACTGCGCACAACAGTTGATTCGCTCACACTAACGGCTACGCCTATACCCAGGACCTTGCAGTTTAGTTTGATGGGCGCCAGGGACCTTAGCATCATCAACACACCGCCGCCCAACAGGCAACCCATACAAACGGAAGTGATGGTAATGAATGAAGATGCCATCAGGGATATAATTTATTATGAAACAGAAAGAGGTGGCCAGGTTTTCTTTATTCACAACCGTGTAAAAGGCCTGCCAGAAATGAAAAGCCTCATACAGGGTTTGTGCCCCGACCTGAGCATTGCCTTTGCACATGGCCAGATGGAAGGCGATCAACTGGAAGATACGATCCTGGATTTTATGGATAAAAAATACGATGTGCTGGTGTGTACCAACATTGTAGAAAGCGGTGTAGATATTCCGAATGTAAACACCATCATTATCAATAATGCACACCAGTTTGGCCTCAGCGATCTTCACCAGTTGCGGGGCCGTGTGGGCCGAAGCAATAAAAAAGCATTCTGTTATTTGATGGCGCCATCCCTGGCTACACTGCCTACAGATAGCCGAAAGCGTTTGAATACCCTGGAGCAATACAGCGACCTTGGCAGCGGTTTCCAAATAGCCATGAGAGATCTTGACATACGTGGTGCGGGCAATATGCTGGGCGGAGAACAAAGTGGTTTCATTGCAGAAATTGGCTTTGAAATGTACCAAAAAATATTGGACGAAGCCATCCGGGAATTGAAACGAAACGAATTTAGAGACCTGTTTAAAGAAGAGATTCATCAACAAGATGATTTTGTAAAAGACTGCAGCATAGATACTGATTTGGAAATACTCATACCTGATAGCTATGTAGAAAGCATCACGGAAAGATTGAGTCTCTACTCCCGGCTAGACAACTGTGAAACTGAAGAAGAGCTGGTAGCTTTTCATAAAGAGCTAACCGATAGGTTTGGGGTAGTACCGCCAGAAGTGGAAGACCTCTTTGCTACGGTTCGCTGCAGGCGCATAGCTGTTTTGTTGGGCTTTGAAAAAATGTTCCTTAAAAATGACACCTTAAAATGTTTCTTTGTAGGCAATCCTGATTCCCCCTATTTTCAAAGCGACACCTTCAATGGCGTACTATTGTTTTTGCAAACCGGCACCAACAAAGGTAAATTAAAACAGGTGGGCAAAAACGGGATACTTGTGGTAGAAAATATCAAAACGATGAGTGAACTCTACCAGTTTTTAAACAAGATGCAGCAGGCAGTTTTCAAACAACCAACTACTTAACGGATCAACATCACGGTAGCTTTTTTATTAATTTGCTTTCCCGTAAAATCTACGCCGCTTGCAATAACTACAAAAACACCGCTTTCCTGCTTTATCCCTTTCCACCTTCCATCCCATCCTTTGTTGTAATCTGTGCTGCTGAATATTTGCTGGCCCCAGCGGTTATAAATTGTAAGAAATTTAAACTCCTTTATGCCAACGGGTATTCCCTTGAAAATATCATTCAGTCCATCATCGTTGGGCGTAAAGGCGTTGGGTAAATAAATGTCCGGCCCTTTGTAAATTTTGATCGTTACCTCATCAAAACTCTCACAACCTTCGGGTGTAAATGCTTTTAATAGGTAAGTCTGCGTGGTATTGTTTATAGCAACGGGGTTTGAAATGTTCGTGTTATTCAGTCCAAAACCTGGCGACCAGGAATAACTTATTCCACCCCTTGCATTCAACTGAACGGGTTGCCCGGCTGCTGCAATGGTATCGTTGCCGGCAAAGGCGTTGGTCCCGTAAATATTGATGGGCGCTATTATGGTATCCGAGGAACAACCTTCTATTGATGTGCCAACCAATTTTACTGTGTAGGTATTGTTGTTAGTATAAACATGCGATGCGGGGTTGCCTAAGGCCGAACTACCATCTCCAAAATTCCAGTGCCAGGTGCTGATGCCTATACTGGTTGTTTCCGCAGCAGTAAAATTTACGGTACTCAGTTTACAAGCATCATCAAAATTCATCGTTACTTCTGGCTTTGCCTTTATGGCGAATGTTTTATACACAGTATCAGACTTACAGCCATACACACTTGTTACTGACAGGCCGACTGTATTTGATCCTGGCTGAAAAAATTGTGCAGGGCTTTGTTGCGTACTAAACACAGTGTTATTATTTATCCACTGCCACTGGTTAATGGCTGCGTTGGTTACTGCAGAGGAATCGAAAAACTGAATACTGTTGTTGTTACAAAGAGATGTACTGTGCCCAAATTTTGGAACAGGTTTGTAAGCCACCTGTACCGTAGTTTTTAAGGTATCGCTTTTACAACTGCGGCTGTTATACACCACCAGCTTTATGTTTACCGGCCCAGGGTTGTTGTAAGTAACCGTTGGATTTTGTTGTGTTGAAAATTGTCCGTTACCCAGGTCCCACCACCAACCGGTGATAGCAAGGCCATCATTTGTATAGGAGGAATCCAGCAATTGGAAGGGCTTGTTTTGGCAGGGCAGCACAACCTTTATGGCAGCCTTGGGTTTGTCCACTACAAAAACATCTTTAAACTTTACCCCCATGCATCCTGCACTTCCATTACTTGTGGCCGAAACAATTACCCTGTGGCTACCGGCTGTTAAAAAAGTGTAAGATGCTTGTTGAGTCGTTGTGCGGATAGTACTCGTATCTCCAAAATTCCAGGCCCAATTGGTAACAGGGTCGCTGGCGGATACAACAAGGCCGGAAAAATTTGTTGCTGTACCCAAACATACAGAATCAGTAAATGTAAAATCAAGAACAGGCCGGCCGTAAATATGAATTGTTTTATAAAACGTATCAGATACACAACCCTCGGCAGAGCTCACCAGTAACTTTACCAAAAAATCTCCGGCGGTGTTGTACACTGTTGCAGGGTTTGATTGGGTGCTGGTTTGCCCATTGCCAAAATCCCAGTACCAACTATTGACGGTTCCCACAGTTGCATAGGAAGAATCACTGAATTGTACGCTAGAACCTATACAATTATTAGTACTATTGCTTGCTACTTTAAAAAATGCTGCGGGCTTGCTGCCTACTCTTACCAGTTGATTAAAAACCGCCACACAACTATCTAAGGCAATTATGGTAAGGGTTACGGAGTAATCTCCTGCAGCAGCATACGAATGTGTTGGGTTGATGTTTACAGAATCTATCGGGCTACCATCTCCAAAATTCCAATAACGCTTTAGGATGCCGCCAAATGTAATGGTAGAATCATTGAAAACGATTAGTTCTCCAATGCACCTTTTTTGTGTGGGTAAAAAATGGAACTTCGGGAGCAAGCTGGTACAAAAACGCTGTAGGTTCGACAAGCCACCGGTAGCACCGGTAAAGCCCCAAAAAACCTGCGTATTGCCGGCGAATACCGTATTCACAAAATCCCTCACTGCTGATACTCTTTGCACTCCATCAAAAAAAACGGTGAGCGTTTTTGTAGGCGCATCCCACACAATTTTTAGTAAGTGAGTTTGGCAGTCTTCAACATTATTATTGGTCGCAGAAATGGAAGTAAGTGGAGTAAGTGTGTTGGCACCCGAATGATTGATGTCGCCGCTTAACTGTATGGCTACATGGTCGTACGTAGGATCGTTGTCCGTAACATTTTGATAAGTGTCCAGCGTAATGCCTACAGCGGGACTTACACCCGCATAGCCCATACCTCCTCCGCTGCTGCCTACACTCGTACTTATGGGCTGCATTACAAATGCAATTCCATCTGCGCCACCATCGCTGCACCCCAGGAAAACATCAAACGTAAAATCAAATGATTGCGATAAGTCTATTCGGTTATTGTTCCAAACAGAACCGCTTTGGGTGTTTACGTTTTGCGTAAGCGTATAACAATTGCAATTTTCTCTGAAGGCATTGCCGTTTACGGTGTATTGGGCTTTCAGTGGCAGGCTGTAAAGAAAAAGGCAGAGGATGGGTAAAACTAATTTCATGAGCAACATGGTTGAAAAAAACGGCCACTTCAAAACTGGCAACTGTGGGCATAAAAAAGCCATTCGTTTTTTAGGTGAATGGCTTATTATTTTTAAAAGTTATTACTAAAAACCTTTGGTGGCTACACCGTCTTTGATGGCTTGTAGGGCCTTGGCTTCTGCCAGCATGGTTGTCATTTTATTTCCTTTGCCGTCGTGGCCTTGGGCCATATAGCCACCACGAGATGTTTTAGTGACTACTGCATCCTGCATTGGAACGTTTTTCTCCTTTGTTTTCATGCAATAAGCTGTTAACATGTTACTCATTTTAATAGAATTTATGATTAGTAAATATGGGTTCTTACCTGAACTTTACACTACAAGCTACTAAAAATATTGGTTTTGCCAAAAAATGTGCTGAAACTTAGACGGTACCTATAGGCAACCTATTATCGAAAGCATCAACCTTTCTATTTATAAGAGATATTACACATTTCTAAGTATCTATATTCAAATGAGTTATAAATAGGTACCCGGTCAAAATTCTTGTTTTCTTAATATTCAGCTGCCAGGCTGGCAAACGGGAAATTTTAATGATTTCAACTAAAAAGACTCGTGTTGTTCTATGATCCTTGTATTAGGAGCTGCTTGAATACTGTCAATACTGTAACCATATTTGGGGGAACACAAAGGAGGACGATCGTCCTCCTTTAATACTTACAATATTTAACTGGAATCATTTCCTACACGTCAATTTTGGCGTATTTAGCATGCGTTTCAATAAACTCACGTCTTGGTGGTACTTCATCACCCATCAGCATACTAAATATACGGTCTGCTTCTGCAGCACTATCAAGTGTAACTTGTTTTAATGTACGGGTAGCAGGGTTCATGGTAGTCTCCCACAATTGCTCTGCGTTCATTTCTCCCAAACCTTTGTATCGCTGTGTATTTACACTTTCATCTTTACCCTGGCCAAACTGTTGTATCAATGCTTTGCGCTCAACATCGTTCCAGGCATATTCCTGCTCCTTACCTTTCTTTACAAGGTACAGTGGTGGCTGGGCAATGTACACGAAGCCTTGCTCTACCAATGCCTTCATATAGCGAAATATAAATGTCATGATCAAAGTTGCGATGTGGCTACCATCCACATCGGCATCCGTCATAATGATCAACTTGTGATAACGTAATTTAGAAATGTCCAAAGCCTTTGGATCATCCAGGGTACCGATTTTTACGCCCAGGGCAGTAAACATGTTGCGAATTTCCTCGTTATCATAAATCTTGTGCTCCATAGCTTTTTCTACGTTCAGGATTTTACCTCTTAGTGGTAAAATAGCCTGGAAACTTCTATCACGACCTTGCTTGGCAGTACCACCTGCCGAGTCTCCCTCTACCAGGAACAACTCACAAATACCTGGATCTTTTTCACTGCAATCGGCTAGTTTACCTGGAAGACCACCACCCACCAGTACACTCTTGCGCTGCACCATTTCCCGGGCACGCTTGGCTGCTGCTCTTGCCTGTGCAGCCAATATTACTTTTTGAATGATGGTTTTGGCATCTTTAGGATTTTCTTCCAAATAGGCTTCCAATACACGACTCAGCGTAACATCTACAATACCCATTACCTCACTGTTACCCAATTTGGTCTTGGTTTGTCCTTCAAACTGTGGCTCAGGCACTTTTACAGAAATGATAGCACTGATTCCTTCCCTAAAATCATCACCCTCGATAGCTACTTTGGCTTTTTCAAACATACCCTGCTTATCGCCATAGCTTTTAAACACACGGGTAATGCTTCGCCTAAAGCCGGCCACATGCGTACCGCCTTCTATGGTATTAATATTGTTTACATAACTAAAAATGTTTTCCTGGTAGCCTGCATTGTAAATCATGGCTACTTCTACGGCTACATTGCTTTTCTCATCATAACCATCGCAATAAATAGTTTGTGGAATAAGCGCTGCCCTGTTGGCATTTTTGTCAATCATTTCTACAAACTCCACAATACCTCCTTCGCTGTAAAAGGTTTTAGAGTATGTTTTCCCGTCGTCGTCTTTTTCCCTCAAATCGTTTAAAACAATGGAAAGCTTCCTGTTCAGGAAAGCCAGCTCCCTAAGGCGCCCTTCTAAAATTTCTTTATTGTATTCTGTAGTGGTAAAAATAGATCCGTCTGGCCAAAATTGTACGGTAGTTCCGGTTCTGTCGCTCACGCCTATTTCCCTCACGGGGTATTGCGGGATGCCAGTGGCATATTGCTGCTCAAACATTTTACCTTCCCGCTCTACCGTTACGTGCAAAATAGTACTCAATGCATTTACGCAACTCACGCCCACACCATGCAAACCACCTGATACTTTGTAGGAACCTTTGTCGAACTTTCCACCTGCGTGCAACACTGTCATAACCACTTCAAGGGCGCTACGGTTTTCTTTGGTATGCATGCCGGTGGGTATACCCCGGCCGTCATCCTTTACGGTGATGGAATTATCTTCATTAATAGTAACGATAATATTGCTACAATGCCCTGCCAGCGCTTCATCAATAGAGTTATCTACCACCTCATAAACGAGGTGATGCAAGCCTTTAACGCTGATGTCGCCAATATACATTGCGGGCCTTTTACGAACCGCTTCTAAACCCTCTAAAACTTGTATGCTATCTGCGCTGTAACCCGTATTGGCCGGGGTAGGAATTACTACTGTATCTGTACTCATAAATGCTTAAAAACGCTTTTGATATGTGAAAATTCACATTCCTGCAAATGTAACGAAAAGTAACGGTTTAACACGCTGTTTATGAAGCTTTGTTGCAATCGAATTTGTAACAAGTTCTTCCCAAATCCACTGGTTTCAAAAAGAAAATTACTCAGCTTTTTCAATAGGACAGCGAGATTGCCCTACTGTTAAAAATAGGGGCTGCAAGAGGTAGGTTTGAGGATGGAATGTCGGAAACAAAAAGGAGTTATACCTGGAGGAAGTGTCATTTTTTCGCAATTTTAACTTCATTGTTTAAACAATGATTTAAACTATCCGATTGCTCTGCCTATCTTTGCCTGGAAAGTATTAGATGCACCAAGCCTTAGACATATTGACCCTGGCACACAAGCAGCCCTTTATGCAGGGCGACCTTGAAGTATTGCAAGAAGTGGAGCGCCATGTGCCTGGTTCTGTCAGGTACAGCATTAATCGTTACAAAAAACATCCGCTTTTTGCAATTGAAGATACAGGCGTGCTTGTGTATCACCAGGAGAAAAACAACCCCAAAGAAAATTACCTGGAGTTAAAATTTTGTGTTTCTGGAAATGTGTATTGTCGTAAAAAGCAGGCAGAATGCGATTTTTGTAATTTGAATGCGAGCAAAAACTGTATAGAAAAGGTAGATAGTGTAGATGTAGTGAGTTTTAGTTTTTCTCCAGCCTACCTGCAACAATTTGCAAAAGCCAACAGTACCCCCGCCAGTTTATCAGACAATGTGCTGGCTTTCAAACACAAATCCTCGTTCTCTAAAATATTGCCGCTTTGCGCTAAAACACGCATGGCTATAGAAGCCCTGCTTAACCACAACTATTCTGATACACTAGAAAACATATTTATAAATGCGCAAACACAGATCCTTCTGCTTTACAGTATGGACTGTATGCTTGGCGAAAAAACGGAAACTGCCTTTACCTGTAAATTCCTAGCGAACGAGGCAGACAGGGAAAAGATTTTAAAGGCCCGTGAAATATTGTTACTTCATATTGGTGAGCCCATTACCATTAAGGCGCTGAGTCGTAAGGTAGCTATCAATGAATGCTACCTTAAAAAAGGATTCAAAGAAATATTTGGTACCACCATATTTGACTTTTATCAAGGCCAGCGCATGGAACATGCAAAGTACCTATTATATGAAAAAGGATTGAGTGTAACTGAAGTTTCTATGTTGCTGGGCTATTCCTCCATTTCTCATTTTAGCACCGCCTTTAAAAAGCATACAGGCATCAAGCCTTGCGAATTATTGTTGGGCAAGAGCTAGCAGATTTTTCCTACCTATTTTAAGTATCCTCTCCGACTATTTTGTTCAATTACAAAGAGTTACATGATAGTTTCTAAGATGCGCTTACTTCAAATCTAAGCAGGGCGTTGGAGCAATCTAGAAGCTCGTATTTGCCCTATCAAATACACTAGCACATTTAATTAACTGGCATCTCAGTTTTGTTGTCTAGAAACTTTTCAGTTTCTCTAGAAGTAATTATAGTACAGACCAGGATGTTTAATGGAGCCGCCTATCGGAAATGGCAACAACTTTTAGAGCGTTGGCTAAAAAGTAAAGGCAACCCTTGGGCTGCCTTTACGGTACTATTTAAGTTTTCTTGTCAAATCTCTAGCATCCTCACCACGCACACTTCCCATGGAGGTTAATCACAAATCAAAATTGGAATTAAAACGGTTCTTATCTTCTATCTCAATAGTACTTAAAAATTTAAAATAACGGGAGTAAGAATACCCCCGTTTTACCCTAATAAAACCCTAAACCAGCAAAATCTTTACTCTACCACTACACCTTCTTCACTTATATATAATTCTCTTTTTAAATTGGTTGGTGTTTCTAGTTTCACCTTATAATAAGGGGCAACGCCGGGAATTTCCATCTTTACACATTCAGTTACTTTGGCTCCTGAATATTTTTTTTCCACTGATGCAGTAATAATTTCTGGCAAAGCCTCAAGGTTATATATTGTTTTAGACTTCACCATAACACCAGCATCATTGTACTCTGCTACCTGTGTTAGACTATCACTGTTGGTAAACGAAACTTCGTAGTTGCCAATTACTGTTTTGTTCCATTTATTTTTTTCAACAGTCGCAAATGTTCCTTTAAAAGATTCATTTACGTTTTCAGGCACGTTTACTTTCGGTGTTGTTTTCTTAGTCTTTTGAGCTTGCGAAGCAAAGCTTAAAACCAAGACTGCGCTTATTGACAAAAACATGTTTTTCATACGTTAACATTTAAATTAAAAAGATTGGATGATGTTTAGAAAGACCACTATTTCCAATTTTGTGCCAACCGTCTGATATGTGGATAACTGAAAAAACGAGCCCCAAATGCCAGGTAATTGTCCTTTCGGTCGCCCGGGTTGACGGCTAGCTTTTCAAGTTAGGAGGTAACAATAACTGTACCGCACATAAAAGTCAAATAGTAATTTCATTACCTTTGCCCACAATTTTCAGGAAAGTAAGTTTTAATTTATATATGGCACCGAGGTACAAGGAATATCAGCAGTTAAATTTATCGGCCATCGGCAACGAGATATTGCAAAAATGGACTGACTATCAAACCTTTGAAAACAGTGTTAAACTCCGGGAAGGAAATGTTCCATTTGTTTTTTATGAAGGTCCGCCTAGCGCCAATGGTATGCCTGGTATTCACCACGTTATTTCGAGAACATTAAAAGATCTTGTTTGTCGTTACAAAACGATGCAGGGTTTCCAGGTGAAGCGTAAGGGCGGCTGGGATACACATGGGTTACCAGTAGAATTGGGTGTTGAGAAGGAACTGGGTATTACTAAAGAAGACATAGGCGTTAAAATTTCGGTAGAAGAGTATAATAAGAAATGCAGGGAAGTGGTGATGAGATTTAAGGACAAGTGGGATGATATTACCCGGCAAATGGGCTATTGGGTAGACCTTCAAAACCCCTATGTAACTTTTGAAAACGATTACATAGAAACTCTTTGGTGGTGCCTAAGTGAACTTTATAAAAAAGGCTACCTCTACGAAAGTGTAAGCATTCAGCCTTACTCTCCCGCAGCCGGTACCGGTTTATCGTCGCACGAATTGAACCAACCTGGCACTTACAAAGATGTGAAAGATACTAGTGTAGTAGCGATGTTTAAGATACTTAAAAATGAAAAATTAAAAATTAAAAATGTTGATGGAGATATGTTTCTCATGGCATGGACCACCACTCCCTGGACCCTGCCCTCTAACCTTGCCCTAACCGTAGGCCCGAACATCGATTATGTGTTGATAAAAACATTTAATCCCTATACTCATTTACCCAACAATCTGGTACTTGCCAAGGCATTAGTTGGCAAATACTTTAAAACTGAAAACGATAACGGCGATTTTGCAGCTTATAAAGAGGGCGATAAAGCCATACCGTGGAAAATAATAGCCAACTTCAAAGGTAGTGAGTTAGAAGGGGCGCAATATGAGCAACTTCTTCCTTCAGAAGCCAACAGTTTAGAAAAAATAGAGGAAATAACTCCAGGTGCAACCCCTTTCAAAATAATTGTGGGCGATTTTGTCACGACTGAAGATGGTACTGGCATTGTGCATACTGCCCCTGCTTTTGGTGCGGATGATTATAAAGTGGGCAAAAAAAACAACCTAGGCATTCTTACCCTTGTAGATAAACAAGGGAAATTTACAGAAGGTGTAGGTGAGTTTAGTGGGCGCTACGTAAAAGATTATAAAAATGAACCCGGTTATGTAGATGTTAACGTAGACATCAGCGTAAAACTTAAAAAAGAGAACAGGGCTTTTAAAGTAGAAAAATACGAGCACAATTACCCACATTGCTGGCGCACAGATAAACCAATTATATATTATCCCTTAGATGCCTGGTTCATAAAAACCACTGCGGTTAAAGACAGAATGGTTGAATTAAACAAAACCATCAATTGGAAACCAACTTCTACCGGCACAGGTCGCTTTGGCAACTGGCTGGAGAATATGGTAGATTGGAACCTGAGCAGAAGCCGATTTTGGGGCACACCCTTGCCCATCTGGAAAACCGAAGATGGCGAAGAACAGAGATGCATTGGCACCATAGAAGAATTAAATGTAGCCATCAGGCAAGCTGCCGAGGTTCTAGGAGGCGATACCAACACACATTATTTGCACGAAGGCATATTAGACCTGCACAAACCTTATGTAGATGATATTATACTAGTAAGTAGTAGCGGCCAGCCCATGAAAAGGGTTGCAGACCTGGTAGATGTTTGGTTTGATAGCGGTGCCATGCCCTACGCACAGTGGGGTTTGCCCGATGCATCCTCTGGCAAGCACGGGCCATTAAGCACGGAAAACTTTTGGAAATATCATGCAGAATCGCCTGATTCGCCGCTTGCAGGTGTAGGAGAAAAATCTGCTTTTCCCGCAGATTTTATTGCAGAAGGCGTAGACCAAACAAGAGGCTGGTTTTATACCTTGCATGCGCTGGGTGTTTTGCTGTTTGACGGTGTAGCCTACAAAACCGTCGTAAGCAATGGACTTGTGTTAGACAAGGCAGGCAATAAAATGAGCAAGCGGCTGGGCAATGTAGTGGATCCGTTTGCCACCATCAACAGCTATGGTGCAGATGCTACCCGCTGGTACCTTATTACCAATGCCTCTCCATGGGATAGTTTAAAGTTTGATGAAGAAGGCATCAAAGAAGTGCAAAGGAAATTCTTTGGCACCCTTTACAATACTTACCAGTTCTTTGCTTTGTATGCCAACGTAGATGGATTCACATTTAGCGAAGCATATATCCCTTTAAAAAACAGGCCGGAGATTGACCAATGGATCATTTCGTCTTTGAACAGCCTTGTAAAAAAGGTAGAGGAGAGCTTTGACAATTACGAACCTACACAGGCAGGCAGAGCTATAGAAGAATTTGTAGACTCCTTGCTCAGCAACTGGTATGTGAGGCTTTGCCGTCGCCGTTTTTGGAAAGGCGAATACGAGCACGATAAAATATGCGCCTATCAAACTTTGTACGAATGCCTGGAAACCATCGTAAAACTTATTGCTCCCATTGCACCGTTTTTTGCAGACTGGTTGTACAATAATCTCAATGAAGTAACGGCACGCTTTGAGCACAGCTCTGTGCACCATGCCTATTTTCCCAAGGCCGACGAGGCTATGATAAATATAGCCCTTGAAAAAAGAATGTTATTGGCGCAGGAGGCATCTTCACTCATATTATCGCTGCGCAAAAAAGTAAATATTAAAGTGAGGCAGCCTTTGCAAAAGGTGTTTATACCGGCGATGGATAACGAAATGGCAGATGATATAAGATTGGTAGAAGATATTATAAAGGCTGAAACCAATATTAAAGAAATAGATATACTATCGCCCAACAACGACTTTATAAGAAAAAAAGCAAAGGCCAATTTCAAAACCCTGGGTAAAAAACTGGGTGGCAAAATGAAATGGGCAGCCGCTGAAATTGAGAAATTTGATGACACTATGATTGAAAAAGTGCTGCAGGGAGAGTATGTACTGAATGCTGAAGCGGCAGCTAGTGGCGAAGAGCCGGTTACAATAGGAGCTGAAGACCTGGAAATTATTACAGATGAAATTCCGGGATACGAGATAGCTGGAAAGGGGCTGTTAACCGTTGCCCTGGACGTAACCATCTCTCCGGCCTTGAAGGCGGAAGGCAATGCAAGAGAACTTGTAAACCGTATTCAGACTTTGAGAAAGGAAACTGGTTTAGAATTAACTGACAGAATATCGGTAACGATTACAGAAAATGCTGAACTTCAACCCTCATTAATTGAATTTAAAGATTATATTTGCCGCGAAATTTTGGCAGATTCTCTTGAATTTGTGGCTAATACCGTGGGAACCAGCATCGAGGTAAATAATACTTCATTAATAGTGAACCTTAAAACAAGCTAAAAAACGATGGCAACCAAAAAAAAAGCTGCAGCACCCGCGGCAAAAAAGCCAGTAAGCAAAAAAGCACCTGCAGCTTCCGATGTAAAAAAAGCAGTATCCGCCAAGCCCCAGCCCAAAGAGGCTCCCACGAAAGCCGTAAAGCCAGCTCCTGGTAAAAAAGTAGTTGCCAAACCCGTTGCAAAAAAGCCTGCTTTAAAGCCGGTATCAAAACCTGCAGTTAAGCCTGTAGTTAAAGCAAAACCGGTTGCTAAAGTGGCACCCAAGAAAGTAGAAGCCAAACCAGCACCTCAAGTTGCCCCAAAACCAATGGTAAAAGTGGCTCCCAAAAAGGCGGCCGCCCCCGTAAAAAATTCGAAACCCGCAGCTGCTAATACAGTTGCTAAAAAAACACCGCAGGTTGTGAAACCAGCACCCGTACCCATGGCTAAAAAAACAGAAGATAAAAAGCCCACAGAAAATGTGGCTGCAAAACCCGCTGGCATTCCAAAAGCGGCAGGAAAAAATACTAAGACAGCACCTGCTAAAGCAGTTGTAATACCAAAAACAAACACAAAGACGGCTCGTAAATACCAGCCTGACTTTACAAAATCTGTGTTGGACCAGCCCATCAATGACCCCGGCGCTTCTATTATTAGGTACAGTGATTCGGACCTCACAGAATTCCGTGAGCTTATTCAGCGTAAATTGGGCGCTGCCAAAAAAGAACTGTCTTACCTGCAAGGCCTCATTACCCGCAAAGATGATATGGGTGGTGACGAAGGTGACAACCGTTATATGACTATGGAAGATGGAAGTCTTAGTATGGAGAGAGAGCAGTTGAGTCAAATGGCCAGCCGCCAGATCACTTTCATCGATCACCTGGAGAAAGCTTTGATGCGCATTGAAAACAAAACGTACGGTATTTGCCGTGTAACCGGCAAGCTCATAGACAAGGCAAGGTTGAGAGCTGTGCCTCACGCCACACTTAGCATAGAAGCTAAAATGGGGCAGCGATAATTAATTGATAATTGTATAACTGAAAATGGAGAATAGCAAAACTATTCTCCATTTTTTTACGGCTGTTACAGCCTAAGAATATGGGTTGAAATCCATTGACCATTCACTGTTTCACTTTTGACCTTTCACTTTTGACCTTTCACTTTTGACTTTTCACTTTTCACTTTTGACTTTTCACTTTTGACCTTTGACCTCACTCCAAACAACGTTCATACCGGACACGGACTTTTGACTTTTGACTTTTGACTTTTCACCTTTCACCTTTGACCTTTCGCCTTTCATTTCACCTCCTGCATATCCACCAGCTTTTTATAGAAGCCATCATGCGCTAGCAGGCTCTCATGTGTACCACGTTCTACAATCTCTCCCTTTTTCAAAACAATTATTTCGTCGGCGTGCCTGATGGTACTAAGCCTGTGTGCAATTACGATGGAGGTCCTATGACTCATCAGGTTATTAATAGCATCTTGAACCAGGCGCTCGCTTTCTGTATCTAAAGAAGAGGTTGCCTCATCCAAAATAAGAATGGGCGGATTTTTTAATACCGCCCTTGCTATGGTCAGTCGCTGCCTTTCGCCACCGCTTAATTTCATACCACGGTCGCCCACGTTGCTGTCGTAGCCATCTTCTTTTTTTACAATAAAAGCATGTGCATTGGCAATTTTGGCGGCCTGTTCAATGTGGCCGATATCTGCATTCTCCACGCCGAGGGCAATGTTGTTAGAAATGCTGTCATTGAACAAAATAGCCTCCTGTGTTACAATTCCCATCTGGCTGCGCACACTGTGCAGGGAATATTCTTTTATGTTGATCCCATCAATCAATACTTCTCCTTGGCGGGCATCTATAAAGCGAGGGATAAGATCGGCCAGTGTACTTTTGCCTGCGCCACTGCTTCCTACCAGCGCAATGGTTTGTCCTTTCTTGATGGTAAGATTGATGTTGTTGAGGATAACCTGGTCCTCATAGCCGAAACTTACATTCCTTAGTTCTATAGCTGTGGTAAATTCCGTCAGTATTTTAGGGTTGGCTATTTCCTGGATCTCCACATTTTCATTAATAAGGCTTTCAATCCTTTCTATACTGGCAGAGCCTTTTTGCACATTGTAGGAAGCGTTGCTCAAAGCTTTTAAGGGCTGTATCATTTGAGAGAAGATAGCTATATATGAAATGAAGTCGCCCGCATTAAGAGACATGGAAGCATCATTGGCCAACACCAATCGCCCACCATAATACAGAATACAAAGCACGGCTGTTACACCCATCGCCTCCGATACGGGTGAGGCAAGATCACGCCGGCGGTTGGCCTTGTTTTTTAAATGAAACAGGTTTTCGTTTTCGTTGTTAAATTTTTTTTGAATCTTAGCCTCGGCATTAAAAGCCTTGATGATGCGGATGCCTCCCAAGGTTTCTTCGATGGTAGAAAAGATAGAGCCAAACTGTTGCAGCACTTCTACATTTTGCTTTTTGAGAGAACGCCCTATTCTACCCAAAATAAAACCCGCCACGGGTAAAAAGATAAGCAGGAAAAGAGTTAGTTGCGGGCTCAGCACCACAAGCCACACCATAGAAAAAATAACCACGATGGGTTCCCTGAAAATACTTTCCATTACACTAATGGTAGAACCTTCTACATCGCCCAGGTCGTTGGAGAGTTTGCTCATTACATCCCCTTTGCGCTGCTCGCTAAAATAACCCACCGGCAACTTCAATATTTTTTCATACATGTTGCGGCGCATATCGTTAAGGATACGATTGCGGATCGGGTTTAGAAAATACATGCTCAGGTATGTGAACAGATTTTTTAATATAATGGCTAAGAAAATAATAAGGCAAAGCAGGAGTAAAGCTTTGGAACTTCCCCCGGGGGTTTGCAATAAACCATGCAATTTTTCTTTTAAAAAATCGAGCATGTTCAAGGCGCCGGATGAATCTCCGGCCACTTTTTTAAAAGTATCTTCCTGCTTAAAAATAACCATCAAAAAAGGACTTAACATTCCTAATGATACGAGGCCAAAAATGGCGGAAAGAATATTAAAACTAAAATAGGCAACAACGAGGCCGGGGTAATTCTTTATATATTTATAAATCGTTTTTAAACTCTTCATGTAGCGCAATAAAAGATAAAAGCCTGATAAACCTACAAAGTAAGTAATTTTACAACGATTAAAAGTGCAAACATATGTTAGAAGGTAAAAGACAAAAGCAAGTGGCAGCGGTGCTGGAAAAAGATCTGAACGAAATTTTTCAACGCCTTGGTCTTTCTATGATAAATGGTGGAATGGTGTCTATTGCATCTGTAAAAATTACCCCCGATTTATTCGAAGCGAGGGTATACCTGAGCTTCTTCAAAGTGGCTGATCCTGTAGCCGCACTCAAAATTATTGAAGAGAAAGCCTGGGAAATAAAAAAGGAATTAACAGCAAGAGTACGTCATCAGCTTCGCAGCATGCCTCAGTTGAGTTTTTATATTGATGACACACTGGAATATGTAGATAAGATGGAACAACTTTTTAAAGACATCAAAAAAGACAGTCCTGGAACTAGCCAGGAACCAGCCAAAGAAGACTAGCAAAGCTTGTCAAATCTTCTACGACTGCCTACCCGCAGGCAAGTTGCATCATTGACCATTCACCTTTCACCTTTCACTTTACATGTATCTAACCTTTGCCTGGAGATATTTTAAAGCAAAAAAATCGGCTAATGCCATCAACATTATTGCCTGGGTAACCACGGCGGTTATTGCATTTGCCACTTGCTGCCAGGTTTTGGTGCTGAGTGTATTTAACGGTTTTGAAGACCTTGTAAAATCTCTCTATTCTTCTTTTTATACAGACCTGAGGATAGTGCCGAAAGATGGAAAAACCTTTTCGATAACTGCTACTCAACTGGCCCAAATTCGTCAGCAACCTTACTTACAAGATATTGCCATGATAGTGCAGGAAAAAGCACTGTTGCAAAACGGCGAATCGCAAACAGTGATCAACTTAAAAGGGGTAGACGATCACTACACGAATGTTAGTGGCGTAGCCGAAAAAATTACCAATGGCAGTTTTGAAATCGGCACGGCAGACAACCCTGAACTGGTGATAGGATATGGTTTACAAAATGCAGCAGGCATCAGCGTTAATGCTGCCTTTGCTCCGGAACAACTCACGATTATCTTACCTAAAAAAAACAGTACCAGTTCCGATCCCACGGCCTCCATCAGCGAAGGCAACGCCATTGCAACCAGTGTTTTTGCCATACAACAGGACTTTGATAATAACTATGCTATCACCAATGTAGGTTTCATCAAGCAGCAAATGGGTATGGAATCCAATGAATTTACTGCCGCCGAAATAAAGCTGAAATATGGGGAAGAGATAGAGCAAAGCCAGGAAAAACTACAGCAAATAATAGGTGCGGGTTATATGGTTCAAACCCGCTTTCAACAAAACATGAGCCTTTACAATACCATGCGCATGGAAAAATGGGCTATTTATGCCGTGCTTACGCTCATCCTCATTATAGCTGCGTTTAATATGGTAAGTGCGCTCACCATGCTAGTGTTGGAAAAGAAGAAAGACATCAGTATTCTTCAAAGCATGGGTGGAAACCAGGCACTGATTCAAAAGATATTCCTAAGTGAGGGCCTGTTGCTGGGCTTCATTGGCGCTGCGGGTGGTATTTTACTAGCAGTTATCATTTGTCTCATACAAATAAAATTTAAGCTGATCAAATTGCGGGGGGGATCTTTTCTTATAGATTATTTTCCGGTGAAGCTTGTTGCAACAGATTTTATCCTGGTAGCAGGCACGGCTGCAGCCATTGCTTTGCTGGCATCCTTGGTGCCGGCTATCAAAGCATCCCGTCAGTCAATATCTCTCCGGTAACTTTTCTACATCTTTCTAAAAAAAATGCAGCATGAAACCATGCTGCTCTAAAAAGCTTTTACCGGAAAGTAAGGGCTAATAGTCCCCCAGTGTTTCTGGCAATTGTAAAAGGGCGGTTTCTAATTGCTCATCGTTGGGCGAAATGCCATGCCATTCATGCGTACCTTCCATGAAGTCGATTCCGCTACCCATAACTGTTTTCATTAAAATAACTACTGGCTTTTCTTTGCCAAGCAACCCTTTTGCCTGCTTCAAACCTGCCACTACAGCATCCATATCGTTACCGTCCATTTCCATTGTGGTCCAACCAAAGGCTTCAAATTTCCATTTAAGGTCGCCAAGGTTCATTACTTTATCTGTAGGTCCGTCTATTTGTTGACCGTTGTAGTCTATCGTGGCTATCAGGTTGTCCACCTTTTTATGGGCGGCAAACATGATGGCTTCCCAGTTTTGTCCTTCATCTAACTCACCGTCTCCATGTAATGAATAAACAATGCTTTCGTCTTTATTGAGTTTTTTTGCCGTGGCAGCACCTATGGCCACGCTCATACCCTGACCAAGTGACCCGCTAGCTATCCTTACACCGGGCAAATGCTCGTGGGTGGTAGGATGGCCCTGGAGGCGGCTGTTCAACTTGCGAAAAGTAGCCAACTCTTCTATGGGGAAATACCCACTTCGTGCAAGACTGCTATAAAATACGGGTGAAATATGCCCATTGCTTAGAAAAAAAAGATCCTCCCCTTTGCCATCCATCGTAAACTCGGGGTTGTGATTCATCACTTCAAAGTAAAGTGCTGTAAAGAATTCGGTACACCCAAGTGAACCACCGGGATGCCCACTTTGCACCCCATGCACCATGCGCACAATGTCTCTTCTTATTTGTGCAGCTGTGTCTTTTAATGTATTCATACCAATTAGTTTTTTTGTTGAGCGCTGTTGTGTGAATGCAAACCTAGTTTAAAACTTTACACGTCCAAAAGAAAATTATTGCTGTCTATGCCCAACAATAATAATAAGTTAATGATGCCTGCGTTATTAGGCAAAGGATTTGCATAACCTTTGACCTTGAGTAAGAAGGGGTCAAGAAATCACGATTAAAATTCTTTCTACAAAACATATTTAATACATTTGTAAATCCCCCGGCTTTATTTAAACCTGTTGCATGGATAATATTTTACTAAGTACCGCATTGGCTTTCATTATAACCTTTTTCTCTATACCAGTAATTATACAGGTGGCAAAAGTAAAAAAGCTGTTTGATGAGCCCGATGAACGCAAAGTTCATAAAACGGTTATACCTACACTTGGAGGATTGGGCATTTTTGGTGGTTTCATCATTGCTTGCCTTATTTGTACGCCTCCCACAGTTGCTGGCCAACTCCAGTTTTTTGCTGCTGCAAGTGTGGTAATCTTCTTTTTAGGGCTCAAAGATGATATTTTAGTAATATCTGCTACCAAAAAATTTATAGGGCAGGTAGTTTCAGCCTGGATCATCATAAAGTTTGGAGGCATTCAAATAAGCGACATGGGTGGTTTCCTGGGAATTCACCAAATTCCCAATTTTGCCGGGATAGTCCTTACGCTTTTTACCATTATAGTAGTCACAAATTCATTTAATCTTATTGACGGTGTAGATGGCCTGGCTGGAAGCCTGGGTGTATTAACTACCGTAGTTTTTGGCACTTATTTTTATCTTATCGGCGAAATAGGCTTTTCGGTGATGGCCTTTTCATTGGCGGGAGCCCTTTTTAGTTTCCTGATTTATAATTTTTCTCCTGCTAAAATTTTCATGGGCGATACTGGTTCCCTACTTCTGGGACTCATTAACTCAGTACTGGTTATAAAATTTATCAACGTCGCAGGTACCACTGGTGGCGAGATGGCGTTGGAAGCAGCTCCTGCTATCGGTTTTGCCATCCTTATTATACCATTGTTTGATACCCTTCGTGTTTTCGGACTACGTATACTGGATCGGCGCTCGCCCTTTAGCCCAGACAGAAATCATGTGCACCACTTTTTGCTCGACCTTGGTTTCAACCACAAGCAGGTAACACTTACGTGCGTGGCTGCCAACATTGGGTTTATTGCAATGGCCTACTTTTTAAGGAGTATGGGCACTACCATGGTGATAGGCATTTTACTTGCAACTGCAGGAAGCTTAACCGGTATCATTTACTACCTGCGCAATAAAACCCGTTCTAACTTTATTGAGCATAAAAAAGAACAAGGCATTATTAAAAGGCACAAAGTTTTGAGCCTTGTCCCCGAATCTGTCGAGGCAGAATAATTTTTCGTTTCACATTTTTGGCATTTAGTTAAATCTTGACTGTATAACCGTAGATTTCTATAAATTTGCGCCAAATATTTATATTATGTCAGAAGACCTAGATATTATATTGGAAGATGCCGCCCAAACAATGCAAAAGGCTATCAATCACCTTGAAGCTGAACTTGTAAAAATTCGTGCTGGCAAGGCCAACCCAAACATGTTAGATGGCATCATGGCAGATTACTATGGGTCTCCTACCGCTATCAGCCAGGTAGCTAATATTACAGCTATGGATGCCAGAACGATTTCTGTGCAGCCTTGGGAAAAGAATATGCTCCAGGTAATAGAACGGGCTATCATTGCCGCTAACATTGGAATCAATCCCCAGAATGATGGAAATATTATCCGCTTATTTCTACCACCCCTCACAGAGGAAAGACGAAAAGAACTGGTTAAAAGGTGTAACGTGGAAGGAGAAAACGCAAAAGTATCTATCCGAAACATCCGCAGGGAGGCTATAGAAGATATTAAAAAATTGCAAAAAGACGGACTAAGCGAAGATGCGGCAAAAGATGCAGAAGCAGAAACGCAGGTTATGACAGATAAGCATATTTCCTTCGTAGAAAAACACCTTGCCGCCAAGGAAAAAGAAATTATGATAGTTTAATACGGCTATCAGTTCTGCAGACGCTACCAGGAGAATGAATGATCTAAATCCGAAAAATTTTTCTCCTAAACGGTAAAACAATAATTGTTACCATCATGCAGTCATCGAGAGAAACATGGTTTTTATTAATGTCTGTTCCGCTTTATGTTTTACTCATTGGCGGCGAAATAATATTGAGTAACTGGAAAGGCTACAAGTATTACACACTTAAAGACACGCTGCAAAACGTTTATCTTACCCTAACCAATGGTGCCCTGGACCTGCTGCTGCGCACGCTTTTTTATGTAAGTGTGCTGGCATGGTGTTATGAACAACATTTTTTCGTGGTAGCGAATGTTTACCTCTACTGGATCCTCTTGTTTTTATTGGAAGATATTGCATTTTATTTCGAACACCGTATAGACCACTATTGCAGGCTTTTTTGGGCAGTGCACGTTACGCACCATTCTTCAGAAGAATTTAATCTCACTACAGGGTTTCGTTCGTCGGTATTTCAGCCGGTTTATCGATTTGTTTATTTTATACCCATCGCCCTCATGGGCTTTCACCCACTGGATATTGTGTTTATGTATTCTATAACGCAAACCTATGGAATACTGGTGCACACCAAGTACATCAATAAAATGCCGGGGTGGTTTGAAGCAGTGTTTGTGAGCCCCAGCCACCACCGGGTGCACCATGCAAGCAACGTACGCTACCTGGACAAAAACATGGGCATGTGCCTCATCATCTGGGACAAAATTTTTGGTACTTTCCAGGAAGAATTGCAAACGGACCCCGTAAGGTATGGCCTGGTGCACCAACCAGATAAAAACAACCACCCAGGTAAAGTAATTTTTCACGAGTGGCAAAACCTTAGCAGGGACCTGAGGAAAAAGACTTCTTTTGCCAATAGGTTACGATACATTTTTATGCCTCCCGGCTGGAGCCACGACGGAAGCAGCAAAACTGCCACTGAGTTAAGAAAAGAGCTCTAACCTTTGCTGCCACTAATTCTCTCCCAAGTAAATTTTAACCTGAACCCATGCAAATTTCCCTGGTAAACGACGATACAGCAGCCCGCTTATTTCTAGATCTGCCGCTAACTATCTATAACAATGATCCCAACTGGATTCGCCCATTAGACAAAGACGTAGCAGATATTTTTGACCCCAAAAAGAATAAGGCCTTTAGATTTGGCAACGCCGCACGCTGGATACTCAAAAATGATGCAGGCCAACCCGCTGGCCGCATTGCAGCTTTTGTGAATGACAAATATAAAAATAAGGGAGACGATGTAAAAGTGGGAGGCATAGGTTTTTTTGAATGCATAGAAAGCCAGGATGCCGCCAGTTTATTATTAGATACAGCCAAAGACTGGTTGCATCAGCAAGGAATGGAAGCCATGGATGGCCCAATCAATTTTGGAGAAAGAGACCGTTGGTGGGGCCTCGTTACCAAAGGTTTCCAGGAGCCTTTATACTGTATGAATTACAACCCGCCCTACTACGTTACTCTATTCGAAGGTTATGGCTTTCGCATATTTTTCGACCAGGTATGTTTTGACATGAACCCAAAGTCTCCACTTTCTGCAAAAATGTGGGAACGGCACCGACAGGTAGCCAGCGACAAAAGCTTTTCCTCCGCTTACATCAGCAAACAAAACTTAGAAAAATTTGCCGGTGACTTTGCAACGGTGTACAATAAAGCCTGGGCCGGTCATGGTGGCCTAAAGCAAATGAGCAAAGAACAGGTGATACTTTTGTTTACAAAAATGAAACCTGTAATGGATGAAAAGATTGTCATGTTTGCTTACCACAATGAAGACCCGATAGCTATGTTTGTAAACTTGCCAGACCTGAACCAATGGTTCAAACACCTAAATGGCAAATTTGGCCTCTGGCAAAAACTACAGTTTCTTTGGTTGAAACAGTTTAAACCGAACAAGAAATTTTCGGGGTTGGTATTTGGCGTCGTTCCAGAATGGCAGGGTAAGGGTATTGATGCTTACATCATTGGAGAAATGGCTAAATATGTGCAGTCTGACGCCTCGCCTTATACCGAATACGAAATGCAGTGGATCGGAGATTTTAACCCAAAAATGCTGAATATTGCCAATAGCCTGGGCGATGTTTCCCGCAGTCGCAACCTAAGTACCTACCGCTATTTGTTTGATCGGAACAAAGAATTTAAACGCCACCCTATTTTGTAAGTATAGGAAACTCCGGGGGATGGCTGTTATTAGCTTTCTAAAATTTCTATTCAGAAAGCAACAAAACAATTTGTTGTACAAGAAAGTTGGTCTCACAGTAGCGCAATGAGACAAAGATTCCCTTTGTGGGCTTCGTATTGCTTGCCGCCCTTGCGTGCAACGGTATGCATCCTATTCTTTTTCCAAATCTATCCTGCTCCTAAATCATTAACTTTGGATTTGTAAATTTTTGAACATTCAAATGGATAAATTCGTCGTTTCGGCCAGGAAATACCGCCCGCAAAACTTTAGTACCGTAGTGGGACAGGCTCATATTACTACTACCTTAAAAAATGCTATCAACAACAATCAGTTGGCGCATGCATTTTTGTTTTGCGGACCCAGAGGCGTAGGTAAAACAACCTGTGCCCGCATATTAGCCAAAACAATTAATTGCGAAACAAGGACACCTGAAGGTGAGGCCTGCAATGAATGCAACAGTTGCGTATCGTTTGATGCCGGCACATCTCTAAACATTCATGAGCTAGATGCTGCCAGCAACAACTCGGTAGATGATATACGCTCTCTGGTAGAGCAGGTGCGCTTTGCGCCGCAGGCCGGGCGGTACAAAGTTTATATTGTAGATGAGGTTCATATGCTCAGTTCATCGGCCTTCAATGCTTTTTTAAAAACATTGGAAGAACCGCCACCCTATGCCATATTTATTTTGGCCACCACAGAAAAGCATAAGATTTTACCAACCATTCTCAGCCGTTGCCAGATATTTGACTTTAAACGCATTACCACCAACGATACCATTATACACCTGCAGGAAATATGTGAAAAAGAACACATCAAAGCTGAAAAAGCAGCTTTGCATGTCATTGCTCAAAAAAGCGAGGGCTGCATGCGGGATTCCCTCAGCATACTGGATAAGATTGTAAGTTTCACCGACGGAAAACTCACCTACGCCAATACCCTAGAGCATCTAAACATATTAGATGAAGATTACTTTTTTAAATTACTGGAACACCTGCATGAGCAGCAACTAAGCAACGCATTGCTGCTATTGGATACCATTTTACAAAAAGGCTTTGAAGCAGATGGCTTCCTGGAAGGTTTTACAGAATTTGTAAGAAACCTGCTGGTAAGCAAAGACCCACGGGCCATTGCACTATTAGAAGTGGCTGATGATTTTAAAGAAAAATATCTCACCTGGTCGCAAAAAACTGACCTTGGTTGGATCCTGGCCACCCTCAACATTTTAAATGAAGCCGGCATGGGTTACAAAATGGCTCGCAACAAAAGGTTGTTTACAGAAATGGTGCTCATCAAGCTCAGCTACCTTAGCCAGGCCCTGGACCTACAGCCATCTTCCGAAGGGTTTAGTAAAAAAAAACGGGTAGATGAAGCAAAGCCGGTAGCTTTTCGGGCATTGAACATCAAAGCTGTTAAGGGAGAACCTGTAGCAGCCCCGGCAAAACCTGAACCCCGCATGCCACAAGTAGCCCCTGCCAGCCTCGTGCTGGAAGAACCGGGGCCGGTAATTACTAAAACTGAGCCGCAAGCCACTGCTACCCCGGAGCCATCTGTGGTATCTATCGGCTCATTAAAAAGCATTCGGGAAAAAATTGCAAGGGAAAACAATCAAACAGTTACTACCATCAAGCCGTTAGGGGCTGAATCTTTGGCCGAATGCTGGAAGCAATATATTGCCCTTTTAAAGAAGCAGAAACTCCACTCCACCGTCACCAATTTTAATATGGCCCGGCTCGAAGTGCTAGATGAAAACTGTTTCCAGGTTTTGGTTGCCAATTCTATGCAGCAAAAATTTATTGAAGTAGAAAGGGCTGGCTTAATTGAGCACCTGATGCAGTTTTTCAACAACCGGAACATAACTTATAAACTCATACAGAACGAGGCAGAAGCAGAGGAGGCAACCGAAGCAAAGCCACTTAATAGCAAACAGCGATACCAGCTCATGGTAGAGCAATATCCCAATATTAAATTATTAAAAGATAAGATAAGGCTGGAGCTCGATTTTTAAGGCTGGCATTTTAGTTTAGCAAAACCGCCCAAAGCTTAACGCATATCCTGTTTTTGCATTAATTTCGGGCTTCTAAAAAAATTATACAAAAGAAAAGATTATGGCAGAAGTAATACGCATGCCGCTTTTGAGCGATACAATGACCGAAGGGAAGATAATTTCATGGAACAAACAGGTAGGCGATGCAGTAAAAGCGGACGATGTTTTGGCAGATGTGGAAACAGATAAGGCCACTATGGAAGTAAATGGTTATGTGGACGGCACCCTGCTTTACATAGGTGTGCCGGCCGGCGAAGCTGCCCAGGTAAACCAGATCATTGCTATTGTAGGTAAGGCTGGTGAAGATTACAAACCTTTACTAGATGAAGGTGAGGCCGCAGAAAAAACTCCTGAAAAAGCCGCTCCTGCGGCGGAAGCAACGCCTGCTGCAGAAGCCCCAAAAACAGAACAAAAGCCTGCTGCAGCTGCCACAGTTGAATTGCCCAAGGGAGCCAAAGAAATACGGATGCCTTTATTGAGTGATACAATGACAGAAGGCAAAATAGTTTCCTGGAACAAAGCTGTGGGAGATACGGTTAAAGCAGATGATGTGCTGGCCGATGTAGAAACGGACAAAGCCACTATGGAAGTGGTAGGCTATGAAGAAGGCACGTTATTATACATTGGGGTAGAGGCTGGCAAAGCTGCACAAATAAATGAAATCATCGCCATTGTTGGTAAGCCTGGCACTGATGTGAGTGCTTATGTGGCAGCAGAGAAAAGTGGTGCAAATGCCGCTGCACCTGCAGCATCCGAGGCAACCTCAGAGGCAGCACCTGCACCAGCGCCTCAGGAAAATCAACACGCCGCTCCGGCAAACGAGCAAGCCGGGCCAGGTGACGGGGAAGTGAGTTCAAACGAAAGAATAAAAGCCTCTCCGCTAGCAAAAAAATTAGCCGCAGATAAGGGCATTGATCTGAAGAAAGTAAATGGCAGCGGCGACAATGGCCGCATTACCAAAAAAGATATTGACGGCTACACTGCACCCGCTACCACAACTGCCAAAGAAGAATCTAAGAGTGCTGCTCCTGCAGCAGCCAAAACTGCCGCACCTGTTGCAGCATTTACAGCGCAGGGCCAGGAAGGATACAGCGACGTGCCGCTTACACAAATGCGCAAAGTAATTGCACGCCGCCTGGGCGAAAGCAAATTCAGTGCGCCACATTTTTACCTTACCATGGAAATAAACATGGACAATGCCATGACGGCAAGAGTAGCCATGAACGAAGTGAGCCCGGTAAAAATATCTTTCAACGACATGATCATAAAAGCAAGCGCCATGGCGCTTCGCCTGCATCCTGATGTGAACAGCAGTTGGATGGGGGAGTTCATTCGGCAGAATCACCACATACATATTGGCAGCGCCCTTGCGCTACCTGAAGGTTTAATTGTGCCGGTGATTCGTTTTGCTGACCAAAAAACACTCTCACAAATTGCTGCCGATGCCAAAGAACTTTATGGAAAAGCAAAAGATAAAAAATTGCAACCTGCAGAATTCAGTGGCAACACATTTACGATTTCCAATTTAGGAATGATGGACATCGAAGAATTTACTGCTATCATCAATCCGCCAGACAGTGCTATTCTGGCGGTGGGTGCCATCAAAGAAAAAGTGGTGAAGAAGGGAGATGGTTTTGGAGTAATCAACGTAATGAAGCTTACGCTAAGTTGCGACCACAGAAGTGTAGATGGTGCGGTAGGTGCCGCTTTCCTGCAGACTTTGAAAAGATTTTTGGAAAACCCGGTAACCATGCTGGTTTAAAGTTTCCTGACAATATTGTAATGGTTGGTTTGTAAAAGCCAACCATTTTTTATTGGCTTAAGAGCAATAAATAAAAATAAAAAAAGCAAACTTTCATTTTCAATATATCTTGAAAATTCAGAAACAGTCTCTATATTTACACTATGAAATTGATAGAGGCCAAACAACAATTTATCAACAGCTGGGGGGCCTTTGGTACCCAATGGGGCATCAATCGCACCATGGCTCAAATACACGCATTGTTGCTGGTAAGTACAGATCCTCTCACACAAGATGATGTAATGGAAGAGCTTAGCATCAGCCGCGGAAACGTGAACATGAATATTCGTGACCTTATAGGCTGGGGTTTGGTAGACCGGGTGATTATTTCTGGCGAGCGAAAAGAATATTTTACGGCCGAAAAAGATATTTGGAAAGTAGCCACGCAAATCATCAAAGAAAGAAAAAAAAGAGAACTGGACCCAATGATTAAGTTGCTTTCTCAACTAGAGAATATTGACGGTAATAAAAAAGATAAAGACATTCAGCAGTTTACCCAAGTGATAAGCGGTATAAAAAAAATGGGTATCCAGGCAGACAAAACACTGGATATTCTCATTAAAGCAGACGAGAACTGGTTTACAGGAAGCATCTTAAAAATGTTAAAATAAAAATAAATAGCCGGAATAAAACACGGCTTTTCCTTAGCAAAATACTTTCACAGTTCTCTGAAATATTAGATATTACAGCTATTAAAAAATTAAAAGTTTTAGATACCTGCATCAGCTTTGGTTTGATCATCGTATTCACAGTGCTCAGTATAATAAAGTTGGATGATACCTTTTTAATAGGTTATTGCATTGTGGGTGGTTGGCAAATGATTAGTATGATCATACACGCCATTAATGGCTGGTTTACCCATCGTAAAGCAGGAAGATATTTTTATCATGTTTCAGTCGCTGTTTTAGCGGCACTCACATTAGTAGGCCTGCTTGTTCACCCGGTATTATGGGCTGTGATGGTATTGCTGTTATTCGCTGCCCCTTTTTTGGCCATCTATTATACCTGGCTTTGTTACGATGAAGTGTATTTAAAAATGCAACGCCCCATGGCTGCATTAAAATAAACAACATAAAAACATCTTCTAAAATTATTGTTTACGCTCATGTTTGCCTAGATGAGGTTCCAGGAGGAGAGTACGATTGCTGTCGGAATTTGGTTACCGATCTAATACTGATTTATCAAAGCTGCCTTTGGAGAACTAATTATATTAACAGCCCCACAATCCTATACTTATTTTAACTTGCATACAATGAACAAGAGCCCGGTAATTTTATTTGATGGTGTGTGCAACCTCTGCAACGGATCGGTTCAGTTTGTAATAAACCATGACAAGGCAGGGCTGTTTACCTTTGCGTCCCTGCAGAGCGAAGCCGGCCAGAAATTGCTAAGTGATTACCAAATACCAGGTACAGTTTTGAGTTCTTTCATTCTCATACAGCATGAGCAGGCTTATACAAAGTCTACTGCTGCGCTGCTGGTAGCAAAGCAGTTAACAGGAGTAGTTAAATATTTATATATTTTTAGAGTAATCCCTACCTTTATTAGGGATGTAGTTTATAATTTTATTGCCCGAAACAGGTACCGTTGGTTTGGCCGGAAGGAAAGTTGTATGATACCATCCCCCGAACTGCGTGCCCGCTTTCTAAATTAAATTTTTATGAAAAAAACATTGGTATTAGGAGCATCAGACAAGCCTCAACGTTATAGTTACCTGGCAGTAAAAAAATTGAAAAGTCATGGGCACCCCGTGGTGGCAGTTGGCAAAAAAATTGCAAGTATCGATGAAACCGAGATCGTAACAAGCATGGCAGATCACACCGACGTAGACACTGTAACCTTGTACCTAAACCCTACCAATCAAAAACCTTATTACGATTCTATACTCTCGTTAAAACCCAAACGCATCATATTTAATCCGGGTTCTGAAAACCCGGAGCTGGACGCACTTGCAAAAAGCAAAGACATTGATACGCTGGAGGCCTGTACCCTCGTGATGCTGGCCACTAACCGCTATTAATTTTTAATGACCTCCAAAATAAAAAAAGATTTTGCATACTAATAACAACATGCATTCGTTTTAAAGTTTAGTACACAAAACCAATATCACCTTACTAAATTGAAAAACCATGTTGTCTGTAAAAACAACCATGTTACTGCTAGTGCTATGCCTAACTACAGCAGCAGTAACTGCGCAAAGCACAAACCCTGCCCCTACTGAAGTGTTTTCCAACCAAGCTCAATCTATTGCTTTATCCGAATCCACCCTCACCAATGCAATGTTATTTGCCAAGGGTCAGAAGGCGTCCATTCACTTTAGTGATGATTTTATTTTCCCAGGAGAAGTAATGAGTAACGACCAGGTTTATCCCAATCTTCAAACTATCATTGTCCGTTCTTCTACCTTTAATAATGCGCTGTTGCAAATTTCAAAGCAAACAAACGATGACCAATCTATTAGTTATGTGGCACAAATATTTGGCAATAAAAGTAAAGATGGTTTCCAGCTAAAAAGATCGTCCAACGGAAATTACACACTTCAAAAATTTGAAACCGCTATTATACTACAGGATTGCAACCTGCAATAAAATTCAGGATCCCCTAAGACATAATACCACTATCATCCAATTCCTACACGTGAAAAGCCAATACCATGAAAGACTTTATTAAGCAGCTGTTTTTACTACTCATCATCTTTCTGCCATCCTTTTTATTGGCACAGGTTCCTAAACTAAACAGCTATCCATCTGCCTCGGCAACACTATTTTTGGATTTTGATGGCCAATATGTGCAGGTTGCGGGATGGAACAACGGCAATGGCTTTTTTTGCCAGGCACCTGCCGTTACAAATGCACAGATAGAAGAAATGTTTAACAGGGTAGCTGAAGACTATCGTCCTTTTAACATCAACATTACTACAGATTCAGCCAAATTCATAGCAGCACCTCTTGCCAAAAGAATGAGAATTGTAATTACCCCTAGCAGCAGCTGGTACCCGGCCAATGTAGGAGGAGTTGCTTATGTAGGTTCTTTTACCTGGGGCAACAATACGCCTGCCTTTGTGTTCAGCGATAAGCTGGGCAACAATGCCAAGTACCTGGCCGAGTGTATTACCCATGAAAGCGGGCACACAGTAGGTTTGTCTCATCAATCTAAATATGATGCTACCTGCAATTTACTGGAACAATACAATGTAGGTTCTGGCAGTGGCGAAACCAGCTGGGCTCCGGTTATGGGTAACAGTTACTATCGTAACATGACTGGCTGGAACGACGGTCCGACACCTTTTGGATGTGCCAATATGCAAGACAACCTTACCATCATTACAAGTTCAAATGGCTTTGGTTACCGTACCGATGATTATACTGGCACACCAGATGCCACTGCATTTAACCTTGGCTCTTCGTCTTTTAATGTTACTGGCGTTATCTCAAATAACGGGGATAAAGATGCTTTTAAATATGTACTGACCAAAAATACAAATTTCCATTTAGAAGCCAACCCCTTTAGTGTTGGTGGCAACAATGGAGCTAACCTCGATATAGCAGTAGCTCTTTACAAAGATGCTACGCTCATCAGAACTTACAACCCCAGTTCGTCTTTAAGTGTATCTGTAGATACCACTCTTAATGCAGGTACTTATTATATTGTACTGACTGGTTCGGGCAACGATAACACCAATGATTACGGTAGCCTTGGCTCTTATTCTATCACAGGATTCTTTGGAGCACTGGCTATAAAAGACATCAAGCTAGCAGGCACGGTTGATAAAAATAAACACAACCTGAAATGGTCGGTTATTGCCGACGAACCTACTAAAGAACAACAACTTGAAATTTCGACGGACGGAATAATATTTAAATCATTGGCTACAATAAATCCTTTGCAAAAAACGTTTTCTTATTCAACAAACAAAAATACCCCGATTTATTACAGGGTTAAATTAACAACGGTGATTGACGAAACCGCTTATTCAAATGTGGTGGCCTTACAATCTGAGAGAGCTATGGAAAAACCTTTTCAAGTATCCACTTTGATACAGCATGAAATAACCGTAAATGGAGTAAAGAATTTTAGTTATTTATTAAGCGATGCCAACGGTAGACTGCTCATTCAGGGCACAGGTACCAGAGGCCTTCAAAAAATAAATGCCGCCAGGTTGCCGGGAGGAATATACATCCTGCAACTAGTGAGTGACAATCAACGACAAACAGAACGAATTATAAAACAGTAAGGTAGATTCATGTGTAAGTTAGAGGACAGCGTTAGGGGCTGTCCTCTTTTTTTATGGATAAAGCCCCCAAACCCCCTGAAGGGGGCCGCATAGCGCTACACTATTTTTGCAAAATCTCATCTAATAAAAATATTTAAACCTTGCCAGTTCTAACATCACTTAAATAATTTTACATTTCGTAAGCCCCCTTTAGGTGGTTTGGGGCTTCCCTCTTTATTTTCCACATTTCCACATTTGCTGTTGGCATAACCTTAAATTCATATTCCATATTGCTATAATGGGTAACTTTAGAAAACCCAAAAAATATGCATTGGAGAAAATTCAGCGGCGAGTCTATTGAACTTCCCATAAAAGTTGCAGTAGAAAATGCCATTATAAGAGAAACCAACCTGGCCTACAAATTAAAAGTTTGCATTGGTACCGACAGTCAGGTAAAAGGTAAAGAAACAGAGTTTGCAACCGTAATTGTCTTTTTAAGAGAGGGCCATGGTGGCTTTATGTTTCTACACAACGAAACCACAAAACACCAGTACAGCATCAAAGAACGCATGCTGGTAGAAGTAGCTAAAAGCATTGAGATAGCCTACGAACTCTGCGATCTTTTTACGTTGTACGATGTAGATATGGAGGTACATGCAGACATTAATACCAACCCCCAATTTAAAAGTAACGAAGCCTTAAAAGAAGCCATGGGTTATATCCTGGGAATGGGCTTTGCATTTAAAGCTAAGCCGGAGGCCTTTGCCAGTAGTAGTTGTGCCAACAAAGCGGTGAACTGATGGGGTGATAGAGCAGGTTAGAGAAAGGTCAATGGCCAATGGTCAATATTTGAAGTGCTCAATGAGATTGTTCTTTATTGCAGCCTAACTCCGAAAATAGTCACCCAGCTTTCCGGCTCCTCCTTCAATTTTGACCCGTCCTAAATCCGTTATGCCTGTCAGACTTTCACTTTTGACTTTTCACTTTTTTTGACCCGGCTTAAGACCGTTGAGCCTGCCAGGCTTTCACTTTTCACTTTTCACCTTTTTTGACCCGGCTTAAAACCGTTAAGCCTGTCAGGCTTTCACTTTTCACTTTTCACCTTTTTTGACTTTCTAATTTTTACTTTTTACTTTAACTTCCCCTCACTTTTCCCCCTTCACTTTTTCCCTCAACTCCTCGTTCATTTCATTAATATATTTCAGCAGTTTTTCCCTCCCCGTTTTTTTTACTGCACTGGTTACAAAATGCATGGGTAAAAACATCCAGGTTTTTTTCATGGCTTCCAAAAAAGCCTTCACATTTTTGCTTACGATCCGTTGATTCTCTTTATCGCTTTTTGTAAAAACAAGGCTAAAGGGAACTTCCCATTTTTTTAGATTTTCTAAAAAGTCAAGGTCTATTTTTTGTGGACTGTGCCTCGCATCTATCAGCACAAACACCTGGGACAAATTCTCCCGCTTACGCAGATAGTTTTCAATCATTTGCTCCCAGCGACGGCGGCTGGTGATGCTTACTTTAGCAAAACCATAACCCGGTAAATCTACCAGGTACCAATGGTACACGGTTTCCTGGTTTTTCTTTTCTTCTGTAAACCCACTACTCACAACATCAAAATGATTGATGAGCTGAGTCTTTCCGGGCGAACCGGAGGTTTTTGCCAATTTCTCATTATTGCACAACATATTAATGAGAGAAGATTTGCCCACGTTACTTCTGCCAATAAATGCATACTCCGGCTTGTCTGGCACAGGGCATTTTTCATAATCAGGATTGCTGATGATGTAACTGGCTCTTTTAATTTGCATCCCGCAAAATTAGGCAGCAATTTTAACTTATTGACTTTTATCATTCGCCTGCCTTGCTCCTGCAGCAGGCTCAAACAACTTATATTTGCACTTTATATGACACAATTTGCCCACGACACAGTAGTACCAGACAAAGCATCCCAGCAACCAAAAAAGGAGCAGGTAGCAGAAATGTTTGACGATATAGCCCATCGCTATGATTTTTTAAACCGTTTCCTGAGTGGCGGACTGGATATGGGCTGGCGAAAAAAAGCGCTCAGTTACCTGGCCGCAAAAAACCCTTCGAAAATATTAGACGTTGCTACCGGCACTGCAGATGTTGCTATTATGGCATCCCGTTTGTTAAACCCTTCTACGATAAAAGGTATTGATATCAGCGATGGAATGTTGGATATTGGAAGGCAGAAAATTGCAAAACTTGGTTTACAAAATACTATTGAACTGTTAAATGGCGACAGCGAAACAATAAATTTTGAAACAGCCTCGTTTGACGCTGTGACCGTGGCTTTTGGAGTTAGAAATTTCCAAAATCTTGAAAAAGGAATGGCCGAGATTTTAAGAGTTCTGAAACCCGGTGGCCAGTTGGTTGTACTGGAGTTTAGTAAACCTAAGATCCCTTTAGTTAAATCCTTCTATAACCTGTATATGAAAACAGTGACACCCAATATGGGCAAATTGTTTTCGAAGAACCGAAGCGCTTATCAGTACCTGGACGAATCCATCCAAAAATTTCCAGAAGGACAAGAATTTATCAAAGTCCTGGATAACCTTGGATACATTAACACACAATGTAAACCCCTGAGCTTAGGAATATGCAGTATTTATTGCGGAGAAAAATAACAAACATTTTGTTGATTTTATTTACAGTGCCAGCTGTTGGGCATACTCAAAGTTTTGAGTACCTGAACCAATTGGAGCATGATGAAAAAAGTTTTCATTTCGGAATCAATGTGGGCATAAATAGGTCACATTATAGTTTTACCCATCACCCTCGTTTTTTACAGTACGATTCCGTAACAGTTGTGGAAAGTATCAATAGTACTGGTATCAACCTTGCATGGCTAGTAAATAAAAGGCTGAGCAATCATTTCGATCTGCGCACCTACCCACTTAACCTCACTTTTACAGAAAAGGCTTTTGAATACAATCTCAAATACCCCGACAAACCTGGTGGAGAAGATTCAGTAACTGTTCGCAAGGTTCAGGGCATTACCATGGCACTCCCGGTTCAATTAAAATTTAGTAGTGATCGCATCAATAATTTTAAAGTATATATGCTTGGCGGTGCCAAAATTGAGTATGACTTTGCTTCCAACAAAGGAGCTAAAAATGCCGAAAATTTAATGAAGCTAAAAAAGTTTGATTATGGGATCGAAGCGGGCATTGGCTTTCACTTGTACTTTCCCGTATTTGTACTTACCCCCGAACTTAAACTGGGCTGGGGTTTAAGAGATGTGCATTTGAGGGACGAACAACTCAAATTTTCAAATGTGATAGATAAGCTGAATGCAAGAACAATTTCATTTTCACTTACTGTAGAATAAAAAATAAAATTCACAAAAAAACCTGGTTCGTAAAACCAGGTTTTTTTGTGGGCTTACCACTCACTAAAAATCATAATTTCTTTTAAACATATTGAGGCGTACCCCCGCGGTTACAATGGTAGTATTGCTCTTGCCACTAAAGCCCGCAATTTCATAATTGCGATGCAACAAGGATACATCAAAAAACAGGTTTTCTTTCAATTCGTACGATACCTGAAGCAGGCCATTAAAAGACGTTGCCTTTCTGCCGCCTGCAACCTCAAAGCCATCATCCGCTATACGGGTGCGATAGTCTCTGAAGATGTTTCCGCCGAAATTTATACCGTTGCTGTCGAGTCCTTGCTGGTAATAAATAGCTCTTCCATAAAGATGCCAACGGGGCGCAGGCTGGTAATTAACAATGGCAATCATTTCCTGAAAATTGGCACCAAGCGGGTGGGCCAACGGCTGGTTGTAATGGGTATAATTGGCAATGGTATCGTTGTGAGAATAGGTGAACGGACGCACCCTGTTTGTCTCCAATTGCAAATCCAAATTGTTTACACCAAAGGCGTCAATATATTTAACGCCAGCCTGCAGGCCAAACTTATTTACCCAGCTGGTTGGGTTATCTCTTACCTGTTTTAAAATAAATTCATCTACCATAAATTGCCCATAAAACTGCAGGCGGTGAGCCACGTTGGCTTTAAAATCCAAGCCTGCCATAGCATTGTCGGGGCTACCCACGGTTCCTTCTACATGCCTGTAAAATATAATGGGGTTCAGGTATTGAAAATCAAAATGGTCTTGCCTGCCAAAAACAACGCTTTCAAATAATCCAATGTTCAGCCATTTGGTAACGTTCATACTCAGGTGGTGAATGGCTGCATATTTTCTCGGCAATAAATTGTCGCCACTCTTTTTAAACTGAGGCATCAGTTCCATAAAAATATTCTGGTAATTCAACTTCCATATTTTGGTGTTAATCTTTGCAAAAAGATAACTGTTTCCCCAATCGCTCAGCATCAAACTGCGGTAGCCGTTTCCTATAAAATTTTTATCATATCCCAATTGAAAGTCTATGAATTTGGCGGCATTAAAAGTTATGTACCCCCTGGCATCGAAGTAATCTACACCAGTTTTTTTAAAGGTTTTATAGAACCCCACCCCCGGTACTGCCCTTAGTTCGTTTACCCGTTGCTGAAAGAACTGTGGGCCACGCTCCTGGTTTTCTGTTAGAAATGAAGAGAAACCAATGCGCTTGTTGATGAGGCCCCTAACGGTTACACCCCGGGTATTTAAAAAGATCCCTTCATCATAACCAGGTTCTACCGCCTGGTGAATTTGCAAAACAGGATTTACGGCCAGGAAAAAATCTTTGTTGTTTACTTCTATAAAATTCGCCTTGGTTTTGTAAAAGGTATTAAAAAGGGGCTTTTTGCTGGCAAAATCATCTTTGTTTCCTTTTACCCACTCACTGTTGTTCATCAACAGGCTACGCATATTGTATTCATCTACCCTGGAAAGGTTAAGGTCTGTCCACTCCCTGTACATGTCTACACCGGTAGAATCTTTGTAACCCAAGCGGGCGCTATCCAAAAACTCTGCCTGCTCTATAATAGCCTTTCGGCTAAAGGGCTTGAGCGTAGAAAAATTGAGATTGGTGTTGGTTTGTTGCTTTATTTCCAGCCTGTCAATAAATTGATATTCCTTGGCGCCCTGGTTTAAATAAGTAGATTGGCTGAATGCAGCAACAGGAAAAATAAAAAATAAAACTTTGAAAAAGCTTTTGATAATTTGCATTGGGTGGTAGTTAGTTTGAAAATCTTTAAATTCAATTTATGCAAAAATACCTTTTTAAGAACATACAGATAGTAAATGAAGGGAAAATAAAAACGGCCGATGTGTTGGTTAGTGACGATCGCATAGCAAGAATAGATGCACAAATAGATACCAAAAGCAACGTGACCGAAATAAACGGGGAGGGAAAATATTTATTGCCGGGAGCCATAGACGACCAGGTGCATTTCAGGGAGCCCGGCCTTACGCACAAAGCAACTATAGGCTCAGAAAGCGCTGCAGCGGTGGCCGGCGGCGTTACGAGCTTTATGGAAATGCCCAATACCATTCCTAACGCACTTACCCGGACGTTGCTGGAAGACAAATACAACATTGGAAGGGAAACCTCGCTTGCAAACTTTTCTTTTTTTATGGGAGTGAGCAACGACAACGCAGAAGAAGCGATCCGCATCAACGATTACAAGAAGGATGTGTGCGGCCTTAAAATATTTATGGGCAGTAGCACCGGCAATATGCTCGTGGACAACCACAACACCCTAAACCGTATTTTTAGTGAAAGCGAAATGCTGATTGCTACGCATTGCGAGGACGAACGCATCATACGAAAAAACTATGAAGCCCTGCAAAGTACAGGCGTGACACTGAATGCTAAAGACCATCCCATCATCAGGAACGAAGAAGCATGTTTTGAATCTTCGCTGATTGCTATACAGTTTGCCCAAAAGCACAACAGCCGATTGCATATTTTACACATCAGCACAGAACAGGAACTGCAATTGTTTAGCAACATGATGCCCCTGAAAGAGAAAAGAATAACCTCAGAAGTTTGTGTGCACCACCTTCATTTTACGGCAGACGATTACGAAAAACTTGGTTATAAAATAAAAAGCAATCCTGCCATTAAAGGTGCCTCCAACAAAGAGGCCTTGTGGGAAGCCCTGCTGGATGATCGCCTGGATGTTGTTGCAACAGACCATGCTCCTCACCTCTTGTCAGAAAAAGAGCCGCCCTACGAAAAAGCACATGCCGGCCTGCCACTGGTACAACATGGGCTGCCACTTATGCTGTATTACCACAGCATAGGTAAACTTTCTTTAGAGAAAATTGTTGAGAAAATGAGCCACGCTGTGGCAGATTGTTTCCAGATTAAAGAGCGGGGATACATCAGGGAAGGCTATTTTGCAGATCTCGTGGTAGCAGACCTTCACCAGGGGCAGCGGGTGCAAAAAGATAATATTTTGTACAAATGCGGCTGGAGCCCATTCGAGGGTTTTCAAATGCCGGCAACCATTTCCCAAACCATGGTGAGTGGAAACATCGTTTATGAAAATGGACAGGTGCAATCATCTCATAAGGGTCAACGCTTATCTTTTGACAGAGCTTAAATTTATTGAATGGAAATAGACAAAACAACGCTGAACGATTTATCCATATTTACCGGTGATGAAGACTTTTCTATTTTTAGCAAACTTAACCATACGCTTACTACTAACGGCAAGGCACAACTGAAAAGAAACCTGGCCACACCTTTGCAAACGCAGGAGGCCATCAGCGATATTCAGCAGGTACTGCAGCTTATTCTGAGGGAAGAACAACATTGGCCCCTCACCATTAGCAACGGCACCATCATGGTGGTAGAACGGTTTTACGAATACAGTTTTGACCCCCTGCCAAAACATGTTTCTCCCTTAACCGCCCAAAGCTATAAGCTACTGCATGCCCCGGATTTTTCCCTCATAAAATATTCCATCATTCATTGTTTCGATTTCATTAAAGGGATGCAGCAGTTTATAGAAAGATTCTCCCAGCCTGCCGCCCCCCCACCCCTCAAAAATATGTTGGAGCTAGCTGCCAAATTGCTTTCGGCAGATGCCTTTAAAATAGTGGCCAAACACACCCGGGCAAGTGAACTTAGCATACCGCAACAACTGGAGCTGGCGCAGTACCTGCGTTACAGTTACAAACAAAATATGTTTAGCCTGCTCGGCATCTATGCTCAGCTGGATGCCTGGTATGGAATGGCACTTACTGTAAAAAAGGAGCGGCTTGTTTTTCCCACATTCATCGAAAGCCCCCACCCTTTACTCCAGGCAAAAGGATTGTACCATATTTTATTGCAAAAGCCGGTGCCATACGATGTAGAATTAACACCAGCCTGCAATTTTTTATTTTTAACCGGGGCCAACATGGCGGGCAAAAGCACTTTCATAAAGTCAGTGGGTGCTGCTGTGTTCCTGGCGCATGTAGGCATGGGCGTTCCGGCGCAAAGCATGCAACTAACTTTGTTCAATGGCATGCTCAGCAACATCAATGTAATAGACAACATTGCCAAAGGTGAAAGTTATTTTTACAACGAGGTGCAACGAATTAAAGCAACCATTACTAAGATAAATGATGGTAGAAAATGGTTGATATTAATTGACGAACTCTTTAAAGGTACCAATGTGCAGGATGCTATGAAATGCAGCACGGCTGTGATTGAGGGTTTATTGAAGATTAAAAATTCACTCTTCATATTATCCACGCATTTGTATGAAATAGGCGATGCACTCAAAGTGCATCCGAACATTAGTTTTAATTATTTTGAGACCTCCACCCACAACGGGCAACTCAGTTTTAACTACCAACTTAAACAGGGAATTAGCAATGACAGGTTGGGATACCTCATTTTAGAACGGGAGGGCGTGGTAAAAATGCTGGAAGATTTATAGGGCTTTGTGTATATTAGGAGTACAAAACCTTACCCATGCTTGTAAAAACTTTTGGAAGCGCAGTTTACGGAGTAGAAGCCATCAACATAACGGTGGAAGTAAACGTAGACAGTCGTGGAAAAAATTATTACATCGTTGGCCTGCCAGACAACGCTGTTAAAGAAAGCCTGCAGCGAGTGGAGAGCGCCATCAAGAGCCTGGAATTGTACATGCCCCGCACCAAACTCGTGGTAAACCTGGCGCCGGCCGACATTAAAAAATCTGGTTCTGCCTTCGATCTTCCCATAGCCATTGGCACACTGGGCGCTACAGACCAAATATACAATCCGGAAAGATTGGAAAAGTTTGTGATCATGGGAGAACTAAGCCTGGACGGTATCATAAGGCCCATACGTGGCGCACTACCCATTGCTATACAAGCCCGCAAAGAGGGCTTTGAAGGATTGATTGTTCCTGCTGCCAATGCACGGGAGGCAGCGATGGTAAACAATTTGAAAGTGTATGGCGTGAACCACTTAAGGGAAGTGATGGATTTTTTTAAAAACGAAGAAAGTTTGCAGCCTACTATTGTAAATACAAGGGAAGAATTTGCTTATGCCCAAAATAGTTTTGATGTAGATTTCAGCGATGTAAAAGGGCAGGAAAATATAAAGCGTGCCTTGGAAATAGCTGCGGCCGGCGGGCACAACGCCATTTTAATAGGACCGCCAGGCGCCGGTAAAACCATGCTTGCAAAAAGGCTACCCACTATTTTACCTCCCCTTACCTTAATGGAAGCATTGGAAACGACCAAGATTCACAGCGTGGCGGGGAAGCTTCCCGAGAATGCAACGCTGGTGAGTAAACGCCCCTTTCGCAGCCCACATCATACGATTTCTGATGTGGCTCTTGTGGGCGGCGGTGGCAATCCCCAGCCCGGCGAAATTTCACTCGCACACAACGGCGTATTGTTTCTAGATGAGTTGCCAGAATTTAAGCGCACAGTTTTAGAAGTAATGCGCCAGCCCATGGAAGAAAGAAAGGTAACCATCAGCCGGGCAAAAGTAGCGCTAGATTTCCCTGCAAGTTTTATGTTGATTGCAAGCATGAACCCCTGCCCCTGCGGTTATTTCAATCACCCCGAAAGGGCATGCAGTTGCGGACCCGGTGTGGTGCAAAAATATTTAAGCAGAATCTCAGGACCATTGCTGGACAGGATAGACCTTCATGTAGAAGTAACACCGGTAGCTTTTAGTGAGCTTTCCTCTACTCAACAATATGAAAAAAGTGAGTTTATCAGGGAGCGGGTAATCAGGGCGAGAGAAGTGCAGGAGGAACGCTACAAATTAAATGAAGGTGTATATGCCAATGCGCAAATGAGTAGTAAGACACTCAAGGAAATTTGTGTCATCAGCACCGCAGGCCAAAACCTTTTAAAAGTTGCTATGCAAAAACTTAACCTTTCCGCCCGTGCCTATGACCGCATTTTAAAAGTAAGCCGCACCATTGCTGACCTTGCGGGGAGTGAAGATATCAAGCCTGAATTTTTAGCAGAAGCCATACAATACCGGAGTTTGGATAGGGAGGGATGGGGAGGGTAAGGGAGGAATAATGGGTTAATGGATAATTGAAAATTGATAATTGAAAATGGATAATTAAACCTGCACTTATCAGTTATCCATTTTCAATTATCAACTATTATATGTCCACTTTCTTTTCTTCCAAGTCTTCTGCTTTTTCTTCAGCCAATGCTTCCCGTGTTTGCATGCGGCGCAACCAGACTTCTCCTTTGTGCCGGGTGGGCACATTATCGCCCAATAATTTACCCCAGGGCTTCATCTCTGGCAAGCGATCGAAAATAATTTTTAAAATGGCTACAAATGGGATAGATAAAAACATCCCGGCCACTCCCCATAGTGCCCCGCCAAGCAACACTACTACGATGGAAAAGAAGGCATTTATTTTTACCCTGGAAGAAACCAAGAATGGAACAAGGAAATTATTGTCGATAAACTGAATGAGGGTATAGGCGCCGATTATGCCCAGTTGTGTTGTAAACCCATCTTTGGTTACAGACGCAATGATTACGGGTAAGGCAATAGCCACAAGGCCTCCTATATATGGCAGCATATTTAGAAGACCCCCAATTACGCCTAATAAAATAGCATAATCTATACCTAGTATCATCAAGGCTGCAGCATTCATAGCAGAAACCACCAGGGCCTCCAGCAACAGGCCCACCATATAACTTTGTATGGCCGATTTGGTTTCTACCAACACTTCTGAAACCTTCAATGTATTTTCTTCTGCAAACACTTCGTGAAAGAAATTTACCAGGAGTGTTTTGTAAAACAACAATAGAAAAGTATAAATAGGCACCAAAAATATGAGGCCTATAGTTCCTACTGCATTGCCCAATGCACCGCCAGCCAGTGACTGGGCGCTGTCTAACATATCATCTATGGCTTTCTGCTGTTTTTGAATACTAAATTTAAAAGTAGTAGCTATCCATTGCTGAAGATGTACCAACTGCTCGTTGAATTTTAGTTTAAGTTCGGGAAGGTTCTCTCCAAAATTCATGATCTGGCTGGTGATGAAAAATAAAATTCCACTAACAATTACCAGGGCTAGCAATAGCGAAAGAAAGATGGCTAATAGCTTATGCGCCCCTTTACGCTGCAACCGGTTTACCAAAGGGTTTAATAAAATAGCTATAATCATGGCAAAGCAAATCGGTGCCAGTATGCCTTTAAGAATAAAAAGGGCAAAGCACAACAGCATTAATCCAAAAATGATAATGGTACTCTTTAAGTAAAACGGATACTGCCTCGGGGGTAAACTCATTGCTGTAGTAATGTTTATGGTTATTTAAATTAAAGATAACATTTCCAACTGCTAATTACATGCCTTAAAATGACTGTTTATTTGTTTACCCCTTCCGGGGAAAGCCATCAACTGCCTTTTCGTCTGCTCTTGCAGATTTGTACAATTGTTGATTCAATGTGGTTATTCAATGTAAATTTGCGCTGCCTTCTCTCTAGCAGCCGCATCATCAAAAAATAACTGTTACATGAAAATATTATTAAAATACCTTAAGCCTCAAAAATGGCTGGTGGTGTTTACATTGTTGTTGGCGGCTATCAATATTGGTTTTTCCCTGATAGACCCAATTTTATTGGGTAAACTGGTGAACCTTGCAGCCGATCACCAGGCGAAACCCGGAGGCTTTTCAGATCCATCTTTTTTTTGGGGCTTCAACAACATTGTTCGTAAAGAGGGTTCCTATTTACAGCTGGGCGTTTTTTACATCTTGCTGTTTTCTATTTCAGTAGCCATGGTAAGCCGCATTGCAAAAGCCTTCCAGGATTATTTTCTAAACGTAGTTATACAAAAGTTTGGGGCAAGCGTGTTTACAGATGGTTTGCAGCATGCCATGAAGCTTCCCTACGAGCAGTTTGAAGACCAGCGCAGCGGCGAAACGCTTTCTGTACTTACCAAGGTAAGAGCAGATGTAGAAAAATTCATGATCAATTTCATCAACATTTTGTTTGGCGTTTTGGTAGGAGTGGTGTTTGTATTTGTATATGCTGCTATGTTTATCAACTGGCGCATACCGGTTGCCTACCTCGTAGGTATCGCAGTACTAACATTTATCACCAACCGACTGAGTAAAAAAGTTAAGATCATTCAAAAAGATATTGTTGGCAAAACCACGGCGCTTGCGGGCTCTACTACAGAATCTTTGCGCAATATTGAATTGGTAAAAAGTCTTGGTCTCACACACCAGGAAGTGGACAGGCTCAATAAAAATACCTACAAAATTTTAGGCCTGGAAATAACCAAAGTAAAACGCATTCGCAGCATCAGTTTTATACAAGGCACATTGGTAAACACTTTGCGCCAGGTAATTCTTTTTATATTGATGTGGCTTATTTTTAGAAACCAGATGGACGCAGGACAATTGGTGACTATGCAGATTTTTTCCTTCTTCATCTTTGGCCCATTGCAGGAAATTGGCAACATCATCCTGTCTTACCGGGAAGCAGAAGCATCGCTGAATAATTTTGAACTCCTGATGAACAAGGCCCCGGAGCCCGTAGCTTTAAATCCAAAACACATTGGCGACATTGATTCCCTGGTTTTTGACCATGTAAGTTTTAAGCATCGCAGCGCTTCGCAAAAAGCCATCAACGACATTAGCTTTATGGCAAAAAGCGGGGAAACCGTTGCCTTTGTGGGACCCAGCGGGAGCGGCAAATCTACGCTCATGAAATTACTGGTAGGCTTATACAGACCACAACAGGGCAAGGTATTGTACAATGGCATTGACGAAAACAACATCAGCTTCGACGACCTGCGCAGCCAGATTGGCTTTGTAACGCAGGACACCAATCTTTTTAGCGGCAGCATCAAAGAAAACCTGCTGTTTGTAAACCCGGGTGCTACAGATGAAGACTTGAATGAAGCTTTGGCCAAAGCTGCCTGCACCAATTTGGTGAGCAGGGCAGAAAAGGGACTGGAAACTATGATAGGTGAAGGTGGTTTAAAATTGAGTGGTGGCGAAAAACAACGCTTGTCTATTGCCCGTGCTTTGCTGCGCAAGCCTAACCTGCTCATTTTTGATGAAGCCACTTCTGCTCTTGATTCACTTACAGAGGAAGAAATCACCAATACCATTAAAGATATTTCTGCCAGCAAAGCCCAGATTACAATTTTAATAGCACACAGGCTGAGCACCATTATGCACGCAGATAGAATTTATGTATTAGAAAAAGGGGATGTAGTAGAAACAGGCAGTCACGAAAAACTGCTTTTAGAAAAAGGTTTGTATTACGCCATGTGGCGCCAGCAAATTGGGGAGAGAAAAAAAATAGCCATACTGCCACAAGTCTGATTACGACATGACATTTTAAAGCCTGGATGAAATATTTTTAACCTCAAACAACAACCATGGATTACATCAAATTGCTCGGCCTTGTAGCCGGAACCATTACCTCAGTTACTTTTTTACCCCAGGTGATTCGTATTTATAAAACCAAGTCGGCAAAAGATCTATCCTCTACTATGTTGGGCATGCTCATCGTGGGCGTGGCCATGTGGCTGGCCTATGGCATCGCCATCAATGATATTGCCATTATGTACACCAACGGCATGGTGCTTTTTCTAAGCCTCATCATGCTGTACTTCAAGTTTAGATTTAAAGAAAACTAGAAAATATGAAAGACGAGCAAACAACGCACACGCCGAATTACTTCTGGAGCATCCTAAGTATGCGTTGCCCACGCTGCAGGAGAGGACCGATGTACAAAGATCCCAATCCCTATCGCAAGCTATCTCTGAAACACATCTCTGATATGCATGAAAATTGCCCGGTATGCAATCAAAAGTATGATATGGAACCAGGCTTTTGGTATGGCACCGGTTATGTAAGTTATGCCCTGGCGGTAGCCATCTCTGTAGCAACTTTTGTAGCGTGGTGGGTATTGGTCGGCGTATCTGTAAATGACAACCGGGTAATGTATTGGTTCATTTTTAACAGCGTGGTGCTGGTAGTTGCGCAGCCCTGGATGATGCGACTGAGCAGGGTTATTTACATGCGCTTTTTCGTAAGCTACGACGCCAATTTCGACAAGACGAGACCGACGGAGTTTGAATAAGAGTTAATGAGCTGTTGGCAATGGGCAATGGGCAATGGGCAAGAGGCAATGCCTGCCCCGACAGAATGTAGGGGGGCAATGGGCAATGGTCAATGTGTGAATTTTGATGGAACATTTTTTTCTTTGACTTTTAAGCTTTCACTTTTCACAATTCACCATTCACCATTCACTATTCACCATTCACCTTTCACCATTCACCATTCACCTTTCACGTTTCACCTTTCACTTTTCAACATTCACCATTCACCTTTCACCTTTCACCTTTCTTTTCCTAGTCAATATTTTCAATAATCCCTGCAATGCCCTGCCCCCCGCCTACACAGGCAGTAACGATACCATATTTTTTCTTCAGCCTCTTCATATCGTTCACTAGTTGGATGGTGAGTTTGCAACCGGTACAGCCCAAGGGATGGCCGAGCGCAATGGCACCGCCGTTTACATTTACGATAGAAGGGTCTAAACCGAGCTCACGGATAACAGCCAGCGACTGGGAGGCAAAGGCTTCATTCAATTCGAAGAGGTCAATGTCTGCCAGGGTCATACCTGCCTGCTTTAAAACTTTGGGTACTGCTTCTACCGGGCCCATGCCCATCACACGTGGATGCACGCCTGCACTGGCAGCGTTTACCAACCTGGCAATTGGTTTCAGGCCTAGTTCGTTCACCATTCTTTCGCTCATTACTATTACGAATGCGGCACCATCGCTTGTTTGAGAAGAGTTGCCTGCGGTAACAGATCCGCCTACGGCAAACGCTGGTTTTAGTTTAGCGAGGCCTTCAGGTGTGGTGTCGGTACGCACACCTTCATCGGTGTCCATCACATAGGTTTTGGTTTTGCGTTTTCCTTTTTCGTCTATATAAACCTGTTCTACATTAATAGGTAAAATTCCACTTTTAAAATATCCTTCGCTAATGGCTTTGGCAGCCTTTAAATGACTGTTGTAACTAAACATATCCTGGTCTTCCCGGCTTACATTATATTCCTTTGCCACGGCTTCGGCAGTAAGGCCCATACTGAGGTAATAATCAGGTTCGTCTTTGGCGATGGCATAAGAAGGAACAGTCTTCCAGCCGGCTGTGGGCACCAGGCTCATACTCTCCGTACCACCGGCCACAATACACTCTGCCATGCCCGAGCGAATTTTTGCAGTTGCCATAGCAATACTCTCCAAGCCACTAGCGCAATAGCGGTTAATGGTAATGCCGGGAGCGTGAATACCGACGGCCTTGGCAGATATCATTCTACCTACCTGCAGGCCCTGCTCTGCCTCGGGCACAGCATTTCCTACAATCACATCATCTACCCGTTTTACATCCAGCTGCGGCACGCTAGCCAGCAATGCTTTTATCACATCTATCGCAAGTTCATCGGGCCTTGTAAACCTAAACCCGCCTTTTTTACTTTTTCCTATGGCGGTGCGATAACCGGCTACTATATATGCTTCCTGCATGGTAATTAATATTAAAGTTTTAAAATTATTGTTGAGCGAATTGGCAATGGGCAATAGGCAATGGTGAATGGTGAATGGGCAATGGTCAATGGTGAATGGGTCATTATGATGCAACAACTTTTCACTTTTCACTTTTCACCCCCTACATTCTATAGGGGCAGGCTTTCACTTTTCACCCCCTACATTCTATAGGGGCAGCCTTTCACTTTTCACTTTTCACTTTTCACCTTTCACCTATTCATCCCCTACATTCTATAGGGGCAGGCTTTCACCTTTCACTTTTCACCTTTGACTTTTGACTTTTGACTTTTGACTTTTCACCCCGTCCCTTCGGTCCCGGCAGGCTTTCACTTTTCGCTTTTTACTTTTTACTTCTGCCTCCCCCCTACCCGTCCCTAAATTAGTTGTTTATGCAACTTTATAGACCAAAGTTATAATTTAAGGATCAAATCAAAAAACTAAAATAGCTGTGCTATTTTTGCGGGCAATATGTACCAACTACTACGCAGCTTTCTGTTTTTATTCGATCCCGAAAAAGTTCATCACTTCTCTATGAAGATGCTGCAAGTATTGTGCAGCATGTCTTTTACCAAAAAGATGCTGGAAGGAATGTATCGGCCAAAGGGGAATCTTTCTGTACAGATTTTTAATAATAGATTTCCGAACCGGGTAGGCCTGGGCGCCGGCTTCGATAAAAATGCCTCACACTTGCAGGAACTGGAAGCGCTGGGATTTGGTTTTGTAGAGATTGGAACCGTAACGCCCCTTGCCCAGGATGGCAACCCAAAGCCAAGGTTGTTTCGTCTGCCCCAAGACAAGGCATTGATCAACCGCATGGGCTTCAACAATGATGGGGTAGAAATAGTAGCAGCAAGATTGAAAGAATGGAAAGAAAGAAACGAAAAACGAACAAACAGACTCATCATTGGCGGCAACATCGGTAAGAATAAAATCACCCCCAACGAAGATGCCTGGAAAGATTACGAAAGTTGCTTTCTTGCCCTGCATAAGTGGGTAGATTATTTTGTAGTGAACGTGAGCAGCCCAAACACACCGGGCCTGCGGGAGTTGCAGGAAAAGGAAGCGTTAAGAAAGATCTTTGCTGCACTTCAAATTCAAAATTCAAAATTAAAAATTCAAAAACCGTTGCTGCTGAAAATAGCCCCGGATCTTACCCTGGAGCAAATAGATGATGTGATAGCACTTACATTGGAAATAAAATTGGATGGCCTCGTTTGTTGCAACACAACAATCGACAGAGATAAATTAAGTGAAGCGTCAAAAATTAAAAGCCAGGAAATTGGTGCAGGTGGCTTAAGCGGCTTGCCGGCAAAAAAAAGAAGCACCGAAATTATTCAATACATACATCAAAGAACAAACGGGCAAGTACCCATCATTGCCAGTGGAGGAATATTCACAGCTGCAGATGCAAAAGAAAAAATGGACGCTGGCGCCTCTCTTGTGCAGGTGTGGACGGGGTTTGTGTATGAAGGTCCTGCCATTGTAAAAAATATCTGCCGGGGACTCTGATCACAAAATTTTGTTTTTTACTCACTTGCAAAGCAGCAAGATTACCTGGTTGCAAACCTTACCAAAGGGCTGTACATAAATGTGACGTCAGACATTCAGCCTCATACGTCTTAATTCATAAATCAACAAAGTCAAAGATGACATAGCTCATTAAGGATTGCACAACAAAGTAGCAGCCACTATACCCGCTGTTTCGGTACGCAGGCGGGTGTTACCAAGAGATACCGGTACACAGCCGGTCTGCAAGGCAAATTCAATTTCTTTTTTAGAAAAGTCGCCTTCGGGCCCGATAAGAATCACTTGGGCGGCAGCAGGGTTTGCTATTTTTTGGAGTGCCTGCTTGTTGTTTTCATCTTCGCAATGAGCAATCATTTTAAGAAGAGACGGTGATGCATTCAAGTCGCTTAAATACTTCGCAAATTTTATAGGCTCCTGCAATACGGGCAACCAGGCTTGTTGCGATTGCAACATCGCACTTACCAAAATTCCCTGCATTCTTTCCAATTTAAAATGTTGTTTTTCTGTTCGCTCACATAGCAGCGGAATTATTTCTGTTACGCCTATCTCGGTAGCTTTTTCTAAAAACCATTCAAAGCGGCTCGCATTTTTTACAGGAGAAATAGCGATAGCAATGTTTGATGTTGGATGTGGGATATTGGATGTTTTTATAAAGGTTATTTCACATTTTTTTCGATGGTTGTTTATTATTTCACAAAGAAATATTTTGCCTTTACCATCCGTTAACTGCAGATGC
>JBBSJJ010000013.1:0-50511 GCA_038257335.1 Chitinophagales bacterium
GATGTAGAAAAATTTCCTGGTCATATTGCCTGTAGCAGTTTATCCCGTTCTGAAATTGTAGTGCCCATTATCAGGAATAATGAAGTGGTAGCAGTACTGGATGCCGATAGTGAAGCCTTGGATCTTTATGATGAAACGGATCAGCGATTTTTGGAGGAGATTGTGAGCTGGGTGGAGGTTTAAAAAGCCAAAGGTGAAAAGTGAAAGGTCAAAGTTTGTTGCCTTGTAATTTTTTAGGTAGTGTATTGATATAGTAAATGTTTGTACAAATAATAAACTTCAAAGATTTCACTTTTCACCTTTGGCCTTTAACCGTTTTGTTATTGTAAATTTTGTGTACCTAATAAACTTCAAAGATTTCACTTTTCACCTTTCACCTTTGACAATCTCCCATGTGCAAAAAATAACTTTCGAAGATTTCATCTTTCACTTTTCACCTTTGACCTTTGAGCCGTCATCCTTCCATCCCCATAAATACCTGCAGGCATAAGTTCGGTAAGGGCTCCATTTAGCAGAGATTTTAAGCATTTGCAATTTCATTGCTTTTTTGTCGGCAGCATCTATCTTATACAATTTGCACATAGTCTGCTGAATGGCGAGATCATCCACAGCAAACACATCTTCCCTGCCAAGGGTAAACATCAGGATCATCTCGGCGGTCCACCTGCCAACCCCTTTGATTTGTGTTAGAAAATCAATCAATTCTTCATCTTCCATTTTGTGCAGGCGGGCATCGGTGAGTTTGTTTTCGATAAAAAAATTACAAACATTCAACACGTAATTTGTTTTGGCATGGCTTAAGCCAATGCTTCGCAGTTCATCAAATGGAATGGCAATAATATCTTTTGGAGCAGGATTTCTTTTGCTGAAGAGCGATAAGAATCTTGCATAAATAACGGCGGCCACTTTTGTGCTTAGCTGCTGGCTGATGATAGATGCACAGATGTGGAGGTGCACAAGGTTTCTCTTCTGCAATAAATATTTTTCCTGCTGTAGAATAATTTTATGAAGCTTTTTGTCTATGCTTAAATGAATAATATGCGGCATGGAAAAAATTTTAAAACCCCGGGCTTTTGGGAGCTTATAGTAGTGCAAGATCCTCTAATTTTTAAACACTTCCTTCAAGGTTGCCAACCTGTAGATACTTTAACCGAGCGGCCATAAAAAAGGTTCTAAAGCTGCTTGCTTAGAACCTTTCAAAATTAAACTTACCAATATTATCAGGCTACAGCCCAGCTCATGTCTCCACCTTTTTCGTCTTTGAGTAAAATACCGGCATCCGCCAATTGGTTGCGTATCTTGTCAGAAGTGGCAAAGTCTTTTTTACCTTTTGCCTCCTTGCGAATATCTATGAGTAATTGCATTACAGCGTTGAACTTTTCGTTGCTGGTATCAGAAACGGGTTGCAGGCCCATGATATCTTCCAGGAATACTTTAAACTTGTCCTTCATCAACTGCAATGTTGCAGCACTAATAGCCCCTGGTTGAATCAGCCCATCCTTCAGGGAATTGATAATGGGTGCCATTTCAAACATGTTGGCCAAAATACGGGGCGTGCCCATATCATCATCCATAAATACGGGCAGTTCATCCAGCCAGTTATTTACCTTAGTATCCAAAGCTTCATCTGTTGCCAATTGCTCATTGCCAATTGGCAACTTTTGCAATATTTCATAAGCATCCCACAGTCGCTTGAGTGCTTTTTCGCTGGCCGCAAGGGCCTGGCTGCTAAAATCGAGCGTGCTTCGGTAATGACTTTGCAGTATAAAAAATCGTACCGTCATTGGGTGAAAAGCCTGGCTCAGCAAAGGATGATCGCCACTAAACAATTCTGTAAGCTTAATCACATTGTTGTAACTCTTGCCCATCTTTCTTCCATTGATGGTAATCATATTGTTGTGCATCCAGTATTTTACCGGGCTGCGGTGGTTGCATATCGTACTTTGCGCAATCTCACTTTCGTGGTGCGGAAACTGTAAGTCCATACCACCACCATGAATATCAAACTCGGCACCCAGGTATTTAGTAGCCATGGCCGAGCACTCAATATGCCAGCCAGGGAAACCTTCGCCCCAGGGGCTTTTCCAACGCATAATATGCTCCGGCGCTGCCGATTTCCAAAGCGCAAAATCTGCCAGGTCTCTTTTTTCTTCCTGCCCATCCAGTTCACGGGTGGTTTCCAGCAGGTCTTCCAGCACACGGCCGCTTAACTTGCCATAATCATAATTGGCAGCATACTTTTTTACATCAAAATATACAGAGCCATTGTTTTCGTAAGCATAACCTTCACTCATGATTTTTTCAATCATGTTAATTTGCTCTACAATGTGGCCGGTAGCGGTGGGCTCAATACTAGGCTCTATGCAATTGAACTGCTTCATGGCCCAATGGTAGAGGTTGGTATATTTCTGTACCAGTTCCATCGGTTCCAGTTTTTCCAATATGGCTTTTTTTGAAATCTTGTCTTCCGCTTCACGCCCCTCTTCTTCAAAATGCCCGGCATCCGTAATGTTGCGCACATACCTTACTTTATTACCCAGGTGGGTAAGGTAGCGGTACAACACATCGAAAGTAATATAAGGGCGGGCATGGCCAAGGTGACTTTCGCCACTAACCGTAGGACCGCACACATACATGCCCACGTGGCCGGGTGTAATAGATTCAAAAACTTCTTTTTGCCTGGTATAAGAGTTGTATATTTTTAAAGACATGTTGAATTAATTTTTGTCCTCAGTTTTACAGCGTAAAGAATGCTGTTAAATTAGGCTATCCTGCAGCTGCCTGTTACGAAACAAACAGTTAACTACAGCGACGAAATTATAAATAATTTGGTTTGAAAAATTTGAATCAACAACAGCAAAGCCTGTGCAAGATATTGCAAGGGGAACGAGACAGAAAACTGGTAGGTTGTGTGTTGGTCATACTGCAATTTAAGGAATCTGGAGGGTTAGATCGGTCACAATAGGAAAATGGTCACTTATTTTTTTCTTGTTGCGTACATATTGGGTAACGGTAAATTTTTTATCGGCAAAAATATGGTCGATGCGCAAAGTGGGAGAAATATGAGAATAAGTGCGGCCGATACCTGCACCCTTCCTGTTAAAGGTATTCTGCAAACCTTTACCCACGGTATAATAAGCATAGCTGTTGGGTACATCATTAAAATCTCCGCATACAACGAGTGGGTAAGGGCTTTTATTCATTTCCTTTTTCACCCTGTCGCTTTGAACCTGGCGTTTTAAAAACCCGGTTTTAAATTTGGAAACCACGGTCTTGCTTTTCTTAAAGTCTACCTCATCATCAATGCCTGGTTGCTCAATATACTGCATGTCTTCGTTGCTAAACTTAAGGGATTGAAAGTGGAGGTTAAAGACCCTGACAGTGTCAGTTTCAAACTTTATATCGGCATACTGAAATATAGAATTGTAATCGTTGGGCCCATAACTTACGCTTTGCTTTTTCAAAATGGGATGCCGGGAAAAAATGATGACACCAAACCGGTGATCTTTATCAAAGTCCAGCTTACGGTTATAACTGTAATAATAAAATGGCATGTTGAGTTCCCTCGCAATATCAGGCAAGTAATTGATGGCGGCAGGTACACTATCGCTCCCCACCATTTCCTGAAAGCAGGCTACATCTGGTTGGTACATATTAATGAGGCGGAACATGTCTGCTTTTTTCTGGGGGTTTGTCTTGTGTTCAGCAATTTTAAAGTGCTCTACATTCCAGCTCATTACCCGCAAGGTTCCCGGGTTTTTTTTTACGTCAAAATCGTTGTTCACCTTTAATTGTATCAAATGCTGCACAGGCACCCACGCCATCAAGATGGCCGCTATGCTTATGAGCATAAAGCGGGGTTTTACCAGTAGCCAAAAAAACAAAAATGCAATGAGCATAAGAAGCAAGTAGAAAGCGCCCAGCGTAAATAGACCAATATACCAGTACGGTGTAGGATCGAAAAGATAACTGTAGGATCCCAATAAAAAACAAAGGGCCACAATAGCGTTGCAGAAAATGAATATGCCTTTGGTGAAGCTTCTTACCGGGTGAGCCATGCGCTAAAGATAGGTTGAAAAACAGCAATTTATTTTGCGTAGCAAAAAGTTTTGACATTAAAAAAGCCGCTAAATAAATAACGGCTTTTTATAATAAAAGGATCGAATTAGTTTTTGAGTGGTGCACCTACCTGCACGGCGCAATCGTGCCCTGGCTGGCCGTGGGCCGGGTTTAGTTTGGCAGTACCGTTTCCGCCCAAAGATGGTATGTTTATCGGAGCTGCTGCAGGAGACGTTGTAGTTTGTATTTGTGGCGTAGCCGTGCTCTTGGTGGGAGCCGTGTTAAGTGGCGCTCCTACTGCAATTTCACATTTATGGCCTGGTAGTCCGTGTGCTGGGTTTAAGCCTGCAGCCGGTGCCACACTGGCTGCCTGAGAGGCCGGTATGGTCTGGCTATTGCTTATTAACTTTTGATCTACCGCTCCGGTTGTGAACTGCAGGGGAGCATTGGTATCCGCTGCCACTACAGTAGCCACATCAACAGCGCTGGCTGCAGGTGCAATAGTATTATCCTTTTCAGGTTTATCGTTTCCGCTGCAAGCTGCAAGACCGAGGCCTGCAATGATCGTAAGAGAAAAAATAGTTCTTTTCATTGTTTTTTTATTTGTGTATCCTATTCGGATAATTTTGAATGCAACGAAATTAGCCAATTAAAATGGTTGTATAGCAGTTCTCATAGCCAGTTGTAATTTTTAACACTACCCGGCCAGCTTACAGGTCATCTGTTTCTGCTGCTTTCTTTAATATTTCCTTCTCTTCTTCGGTTAAAAAATGGTATCCCTTCTGATTAATTTTATCTAGTATATCATCTATCCTTTGCTGGGTGATATGAGTGGTTTTTTCAAAGGGCTTGCGGCTGCCCGTTTTGTAAAAAATCTTTTCTTTGATTTTATCCTTGCTGGGTTTTTTGTAAGGGTTAAAAAGGTTCATCACCCAGTGGTAAAACTGGTTCATCCAAATGCTGCCATCGTAGCCCCGCCGCATGAACACTACAAACAGAAACCCAGCCAGGGCACCTCCAAGGTGCGACAAACTATGGCTCGGAGCTTGCCCGGCAACCCCGGCAAAATCAATCAAAATATAGGCACTCATCAACACCCAGATAGGAATGCCGTTGCGAATCTGTGTAAAAAACCGGTGATCGGGAGATAGCGTGGTGGTGGCCATGGCCACAGCAAGTGTACCGGCATTGGCACCCAGCAAAACATCTACCCCCGCGGTAGCCCTGGCAGCGGGTACGGCATAATGTGCGAGGATGAAAACCAAGCCACCTACTACACCGCCATACAGGTAAATGGGCAGTAGTTTATCGTTGCCTGCCATTTGCTGCAGTAAATAACCAAAAGCCCAAAGCCAAATCATGTTGCTGATAAGGCGAATGATGTTGGTGCCCGTATCGCTGAAAACATACGTAAGAATCGTCCAGGGTCTTTCGCTAAACCTGGTGAGCCCGGCGGGTAATGCAAACCATTGCACCACCTCAGCATTATAGGCACCTGCCGGTTGTTGCATAAATGAATAGACCACCTCTATTAATACCAACAGTAAAAAGAAAATGACGTTTAGCGCAAACAGCGCTACCAGGGCGTTTCCATCATGCCCCAGCAAAATACCTTTTTTTGGTTTTTTAAATTCCCCGAACCGGTCTGTTTCTCCCATATTGATATTTTATAGAAAGATAAAATTACAAATGTTACGCCTTAATGCGTTGCTCCCTTTATTAGAACGTTTGCTTGTTGGTTTTGTTCCAATAGAGTACCAGTAAAAAACCGGCGACTGCACCACCCACATGCGCAAAATGTGCAATATTGTCTCCGGGCACTTTTGAAATTCCGCCAAATACATCCAGGGCGATGATGCCGAGTATGGCCCACTTGGCTTTTACAGGAAATGGAATGGGCATTATAAAAAGTTCTGTATTGGGAAACAAGTATCCAAAAGCCGCTAATACACCCATGATGGCGCCAGATGCCCCCACGGTACAGGCTATGCGCATCGTTTGCTGGTACTGCATTTCCATCTCGGCACTCAGCAACATCTGGTCTATCTGCCAATAGTCAAAAGCATAAGAGGTCATTTGCGTTAATGCTGCCACCAGCCCACAAATAAGGTAGAAAATGAGAAACCTTTTTGGCCCCCATACCCTTTCTACCATGGAGCCAAACATCCAAAGACCCAGCATATTAAATAAGAGGTGAAAAATGCCACCATGCATAAACATGTGCGTTACCACCTGGTAAGGTCTGAAAACTTCAGACTTATAATGATGCAGGGCAAACAAGTCGTTTACACTATTTAAAGGGGCGCTGCCGCCAAACGCTACCTGGGCCAAATATGCCAAAACGTTAATAATGATAAGGTTTAATACAACGGGCGTGGTTCTTTGGAAACGATTGCCGTGATTATTGTTAAAAGCCATAATGCAAATTTAGGGTTGGGTGATTACTTTGCCCGTGGGCAAAAACTTCACCGGGTATAAATATTTATTTTAAAGTAAGCAGGGCTACACTTTCAATATGATGCGTGTGAGGAAACATATCTACCGGTTGAATTTTTTCCACCCTGTATTTTTCGCTCAGCAATAGAATATCCCTTGCCTGCGTAGCCGTATTGCAGCTTACATACACAATGCGGGGGGCTTCCATTTGCAAAAGTTTTATTACCAGCTTTTCGTGCATGCCTACCCGTGGTGGATCGGTTATCACCACATCGGGCCGGCCATGGGTTTCAAAAAACTCATCGTTGCATATCTTTATTACATCACCTGCAAAGAACAATGCGTGGTTGATATTGTTGAGGGCCGCATTCTTTTTAGCATCTTCTATGGCTTCTTCAATTACTTCTACCCCAATGATTTTTTTAGCCAATTTGCTTACAAAAATGCCAATGCTACCCGTGCCACAGTAAAGGTCATACACAATTTCGTTGCCTGTGAGGCCCGCAAAATCCCGGGTAATGCTATACAATTGTTCTGCCTGTTGTGTATTGGTTTGAAAAAAAGATTTTGGGCTGATGATGAATTCATATTCACCTAATTTTTCGACCACATACCCTTTGCCAAAATACACCTGCGGAGTGAGATCATAAATACTATCGTTCCATTTAGGATTGATGGTATACAGCAGGGTGGTAATGCCAGGCACTTCCTGTAGCAAGTGATCCAACAAAAGTTTCCGGGCGTTTTCCTCATCGTAATTAAGACATAGGTTAACCATCAACTCGCCGGTGCTGCAATAACGAATGATGATGTTGCGTAGCCAGCCGGTGTGCTGCCTGATGTCGTAAAAGGAAAACTCATGCAGCAGAGCAAAGTCCCGGATGGTATTGCGGATGCGATTGTTTACGTCATCCATCAGGTAACATTCCTGTATGTCTATGATCTTGTCGAATATGCGGGGTGCATGGTAACCTAAAGCCCCCCCACCCCCCAAGGGGAGATTTGGCGCCTCAATATTTGAAAAACTTCTTGACTCGTCGGAAACGACGTCATTATGACCTTCGAAATTTGTGAGTATAACTGATTCATCTGAGACTTCGAAAATCCCCCCTTCGGGCGGTGGGGGGGCTTCTCGGGAGCTTGGGGGGGCTGTCAAATATCGTTTGTTGCTGAAAGTAAACTCTAGTTTGTTTCTATAGTACACCGTATCTGCGGCGCCGGTAATCGGTAAAAAAATAGCATCTGTCACTTTGCCGATGCGTATTAAATTTTGCTCCGCTTCCTGCTGTTTATATTGCAATTGTTTGTCGTAAGGAAGCATTTGCCATTTACAACCCCCACACACACCAAAGTGCATGCAAAAAGGCGTTACCCGGTCAGCCGAGTATTCATTGATGGTAACCACTCTTCCTTCGGCCCAGTCTTTTTTATTTTTAGTAAGCATGATGTCGGCCACATCGCCGGGTACCGCACCCGCAATAAAAATTACTTTTCCATCTAGTTTTGCCAGGGCCTTGCCTTCTGCTGCGTAATCTGTTATAACAACATCTTTTAGTATTGTAACGTTCTTCTTTTTTCTCACGGGGGCAAAATTAATGTTTATGACCATCAATCTACCGTTGTCATCCAGAAGATGCTGCAGTTTTAAGAATCTTATGACAATTCTTATAGCTTTGTTAAGCGTGGTTGTAGAAGCGGACTTTTAAATACATTTGTTACGTTTTTATACATTATGAAGAAATTATTTTTTACCCTCCCCATTGCATGCTTGTGCCAGGTAGCCATAGCACAGTCGTATAAAGTAACATTGCAGTCAAATTTCAAATCGGGTATTGCCTATCTCACGCACCATGCAGGGAGCAATTTAAATGTAGATGACTCTGCAGCAGTAAGCTCCACCGGACTGGCGGTATTCCAGGGCAAGCGCATATTACCATCGGGTATTTATGCCATTGTTTTCCCCGGCAAAAAAATGACCAGCGATTTTTTAATAGGCAAGGAACAAAATATAAATATCAAAGCTGATACTGCAGCCCTGTTAGATATGCAGGTAACAGGGTCTCCAGAGAATATTCTGTTTCAGCAATATCAGCAATATGTAAATAAGCAAGGGCGGCTGCTTAACCAGGAGCGGGAAGCTTACAACCTGGCAACCACCGCAAAAGACTCTGCATTGCACGAGGGTAATTACAAAAAATACAATGCAGAACTAAATGATTACCGCAATGGTATCATTAACAACAAACCGAGTTCTATGATGGCCATTATCTTAAATGCCATGCGAGAACCGGCTATGTTAAACAAACCCCTGCGAAGCCGGCAAGACACTATTGACAACTATCAGTATTATAAAACACATTATTGGGATGGCATTAGCTTTATGGATGATGCCGTGGTGCGTACTCCTTTTTTTCCGGCTAAGCTGCAACGTTATTACCGGGAAATAATGCCACAAGATGCGGATAGCATCATCAGCGATGCAGATTATAAATTGCTGCTTGCACGCAGCAGCCCCGAAATGTACAAGTACTTGCTCAACTGGCTTACGGATGAATACATTAATCCAAAATATATGGGGCAAGATGCGATCTTTGTGCACCTCTTTGAAAAATACCATAGCAAAGGATTAACCCCCTGGTTAAATGAAAAACAAAATGAAGTAATTACCCGCCGGGCCTATATGCTCATGGCCAACCTTGTGGGCGAAAAGGCTGCTAACCTTGAGTTGCTGGATACTGCCAATACAATAAAACCGTTGTATGATGTAAAGGCAGATTATACGGTAGTCGTTTTCTGGGATCCCAACTGCGGCCATTGCAAAGAAGAATTGCCCCGCTTAGATTCTTTTTACCGGCAAAACTGGAAGGCTAAAAACGTAAAGATGTATGCTGTGATGACCGAATACGATACGGTAAGTTGGAAAAAATTCATCAATACCAACCAATTGACAGATTGGGCACACGTGCATCACACGCTGCAAATGGTGAAGGAAGAAACAGCAGCGCAAAAGCCTTCCTTTAAGCAGTTATACGATATTACCCAAACCCCTACTTTATATTTGCTGGATAAAGAAAAAAGAATTGTAGGCAAAAAACTCACACCGCAGCAATTAAATGACCTGCTGCAAGTAAAATGGGCCGCTGCCAAAAATTAACCATACCACACCGAATTTTAACTGATAATAATATTAAGAAATGAAAAAGTGTTACCTGTTCCTGGTGATCGCCATTGGAAGTACCAATGCCTGGTCGCAACCTTTTATTACCTACGGTAACAACACGGTTAGCAAGCAGGAATTTTTAAAGGCCTACAACAAAAACAAAACCCAGGTAGCAGACAAAGAAAGATCGCTGCGGGAATACGTAGACTTGTACAGCAATTTTAAACTGAAAGTAAAAGCTGCAGAAGAACTGAGGCTGGACACACTGGCGCAAATTAAATACGACATTACCAACTTTAGAGACCAGGTAATAGACAATTACCTGAGCGATGAAAAAGGTGTATCCAAACTTACCAATGAGGCATTTGAAAGATCACAAAAAGACCTGCATTTACTTCATTTTTCTGCGCCGGTACCTGCCACCGCCACTCCTGCCGATACCGCCAAAGCCTATGCAGCTATCACCATGTTGTATAATGGGCTGAAGGATGGGAATGCGAACGAGGCATCCCTCGTAGAAAAACTTGCTGGCAATCCGCAAATTTTAAAGCGAAGCGATTTTGGATTTGTAACAGCATTTACGCTGCCTTACGAGTTTGAAAATATAGTTTACAATTTAAAAGAAGGGGAAATAAGCAAACCTTATCGCAGCAAAAATGCATGGCACATATTTAAAATTAAAGATGAACGCCGGAATGCCGGTATGTGGAGTGTTGCACAGGTGCTTATTTCGATAGCCCAAGATGCAGATGCTACTGCAAAGGCAGCGGCCCAAAAAAAGGCGGATGAGGTCTATCGCTTACTGATGAATGGAGACAACTTTAGTTCAACAGCAAAAATTTACAGCGATGATAAACTTTCGTATTTAAACGGGGGAGAGCTGCCCGAGTTTGGGACGGGCATGTATGCCGGTAATTTTGAAAATGAAATTTTTAAATTAAAAGCAGATGGAGACATTAGCAAACCTTTCTTAACAGAGTATGGCTATCATATTGTAAAAAGGTTGAATCACAAGCCAACACCTACCACGCAAACTGATGAAGGCTTTATGTTTGACCTCAAACAAAAAGTACTGAAGGATGCAAGGGTGAATGCAGAGAAGCAACAATACATACAGGAAATAATAGCTATGCTGGATACCCGCCGAAACAACCAGGTAAAAGAAAACGACCTTTTTCGTTTTGCAGACAGCCTTATGAAAAACCCTGGTGTTGAACAAACCAAAAAATTACCCATCAGCAATAAAAAAGTTTTAAGGGTAAAGAACGAGGATCTTACGGGAGCAGACTGGTTGGCCTTTGTAAGGGAATACAAAACCAATGCTGCCGAATACAAAGGAGAAACCAACAAGCAACTCTGGGATAAGTTTGCAGAAGTATCGGCACTTAGTTATTATAAAAAGCACCTGGAAGAATACAATCCTGAATTTAAATTTCAAATGCAGGAATTTAGGGAGGGAAATATGTTGTTTGAAATAATGGAACGCAATGTATGGGGTAAAGCCATTAACGATAGCGCAGGTTTATTGAAACATTACAAAGCTCATGCTGCTGATTTTAAATGGGCTGCCAGTGCCGATGTGTTGATATTCAATTGCACAACTGCAAAAGTAGCAGAGGAAACAATAAAGGCTTTGAAAAAAGGAAAGAACTGGAGAGAACTGGCAGAAGAGCAGTCTGCATCTGCTACGCTGCAAGCTGATAGCGGGCGCTACGAAATTTCGCAGATCATTGGAACCAACTACGCCACTACGCCCACTGCAGGAAACTACACGGCCATAGTAACAAATGTAGATGGCACTGCCACTTTTGTAAAGTACGTAACCCTGTATGAAGCAAACCAGCAACGTAGTTTTGAAGAAGCCCGTGGCCTCGTCATCAACGAATATCAATTAGAATTGGAGCGAGAGTGGCTGGCAGAACTGAAGAAAAAGTACCCGGTAAAAGTCAATGAAAAAATGATTCCGGAAATGTTATTATAAAAAGCCCGCGGCGAAGCTAAAAAAATAATTAGCCTGCTGTTTCCCAATGGCAGGTTTTTTGCGTTTATGCCTTACAGTGACGGTTAAACCCACTTTTTGGGCCCGATCACCTATTTGTTTAACTTAAAAAAACACTATGAAAAAAGTACTTAGCTTATTATTGATTACCACAGCTTTTGCAGGAGCTGCCCATGCCCAGTTATTTTACGCACAAGGTGGCCTTAACCTGGCAAACATTACTAGTACAGGCAGCGGCGATACCGAAGACAATGCAATGCTTACGACCTTCAACACAGGTTTGATGGGGCGGTTTGGATTGTCTAAAATTGTTGATCTGGAGTCGGGAATTTTATTAACAGGCAAAGGTTCAAAAGCCGAAACCTATTTTAACGGTGGCAGTGATTATATAAAAGCCAAGTTTAATCCGCTTTATGTAGAAGTGCCCCTAAATCTCGTAGTTAATATACCTACGCAAGGCAATACCGGTTTTTTTGTGCATGCAGGCCCCTATGCAGCCATAGGTGTAGGCGGAAAATCTAAGCTAAATTCTAAATTTGGACCTCTTACTTCAACATCTGAAAGAGATATCGAGTTCAGCGACGATGACCCCTTTACTTCTGCCCAGGAAGATGCCGCTTATGATAAGTTGAAAAGATTTGATTTTGGTTTAAATTTCGGTGCAGGGATCGATTTAGATAAAATCATCCTGAAAGCTAATTATGGGCTAGGTCTCACTAAAATTGGCAGTACTGAAAGTAATAACACGGCCGATGACAAAAATAAATACCGTATTCTAAGTATATCAGTGGGTATACCCTTGGGAAGGTAAATACTAGTATAATATTAAGTGTGAATGGTGAATGGTCAATATTATCCATTCACCATCCACAAATAGAACAGTTATATTTGTACCATATCACTAGTTCTATAACAAAACAAGGCTTCTTACAACAGGAAGCCTTGTTTTGTGTATTGAGTATGCTTATGCTTTAAACAAGTTGTTTTACTACACCAGCAATAAGATTAGGCCTCCCGAGCGTGTAGTAATGCAGCACGGGCACCCCCGCCTTGTAGAGATCTCTGGACTGTTCCAGCAACCATTCGCTGCCCACTTTTTCCACCTCTTCATCGGTTTTACATTTCATGATTTCGTTGCTAAGTGCCAGGGGAAGATCTATGTGAAATACTTTGGGTAACAGCGTTAGTTGCTTAATGCTGTAGATTGGCTTTAGGCCTGGTATGATAGGCACAGTAATGCCTATCTCCCTGCAGGCATTCACAAATGCAAAGTACTTGCTGTTGTCGAAAAACATTTGCGTAACAATATAATCTGCGCCCGCATCTACTTTTTGCTTTAGGTACTGCAGGTCGCTATCCATATTGGGCGCTTCAAAATGTTTTTCGGGGTAACCGGCCACACCTATACAAAACTTTGTTTTAGTGGTATTTTTCAATTCCTCTTCAATATATACACCGGCATTGAGATTGGTTACTTGTTTCAACAGATCGAGCGCATATTTATGACCACCGGGTTCAGGTTCAAAACCTGCTTCATTTTTAGCAGCATCGCCACGCAATACCAATACATTGTCTATACCAAGGTAGTTTAGATTGATAAGGGCATCTTCTGTTTCATTGATGCCAAAGCCGCCACAAATGAGATGCGGCACCGTATCTACATTATATTTATTCATGATAGAAGCGCAAATCGATTCTGTGCCAGGTCTTTTGCGCACCACCACTTTTTCAAACGTACCGTCTACCTTTTTCTTAAAAACATGCTCGCTTCTGTGGTAGGTTACATTGATAAATGCAGGGTCAAATTCCATTAATGGATCCAGATGGTTATACAAAGACTGTATTCCTTTTCCTTTCAGCGGCGGCAAGATTTCGAAAGAGATAAGTGGTTTGGTAGCGCTGTTGATGTGTTCTATTACTTTCATATTTATTTAAATAGCGGCAAAGATAATCTCAAAATTAAAAAAACCTTGTTTTTGAAGAACAACGTTTTTTAAGTCAAATGGTTGGGAAAGTCTGCTGCATAAAAAAACCCTTGCCAAAACCGGCAAGGGGTATAATGAATGAAGATTGACTATTAAAAATTGATCCCAATGCAGATGCCAGACCTTACACCTGCCCACGGGCCGTTAAAGTTTACCGTGGCACCATTAGCGTTTACATCATAAGTAAATTCGGTCAAGGGAATATCCAGCCCAGCCAATTCGTCTCTTAGGGCTTGCTGTTCCGATGCGGTTAATGATTTTCTACCGGTAATATCACCTTTAGATTTCCCATAGTTTGGTCCTAAAATCCACCAGTCCAGGTATACTGATTTGCCCAATTTCCATTGCGCACCCAGCATTAAGCCACCAGTGAAGGTATTAACATCTCCACTCAGCGGAATTGTTTCGGTAGTGCCATTGTCATCAAACTCAAACAAGAGCTTGGATGAGTAACGGGCTATGCTGGCAAACGGTGCCAGGTAAAAGCCATGGAAAGCTCCTTTTTTGCCCACATAAAAACGAATTTCCGGAATAAAGGCCATGTTCCCTATTTCAAGATTGTTCAATTGTCTTTCGGTCTCAGGATCATCGGCTAATTTTATAATGGTACTTTTAAAAGGTATGCTGCCCTGTGGCATGTAGCGAAAAGTACCTGCAACCGTCATTTTTTTGGCAATGGCTCTTTCGTACTGTACCGAAATAGTTTTAAAAGCAAGTGCAGGTAAATTGAGTTTGATGATATTATTTTTTCGGGCGGTACCATCAATGTCTTCGTTGTCTATAACTTCCTGGGCAAACAAGCCCATTCCGTAAATACTGGCAAACATTAGCAATAAGAGTTTTTTCATGCTGGTTATTTTTTGGTTTTGAATGAAAAGAAAAACGGCATTAAGGGCAATATGTTGTTTGTGATAGCAATAAATAATTGATGTAATTTAAAACTGAACATCTTGTAGCAGATTTATTTGTTCGGTGGCTTGCCTATAACCAGGATGTGTATACAAACCGTAAATATAAATGTATGTAAAAACGAGTATACCATGGCTGTCGCTACTTTTTTCATGGTATATTTTCCTGTAAACTTATTAAGCGGCAAAGTTACCCAACCCAAAAAAAGGTCAATCGTTGAGGAGGATACATTGCAGAGAGCTGATTTAAAATTATGGTAATCTGGTTATAAACTTCATAAAGCTAGTACCACATCACTTATTTTTGTCAAAAGAAAAATCTCTTGAGTTTAACCATACAAACTAAGAATTTAGTAAAAATTTACGGAAGCCGAACGGTAGTGAACGATGTATCGTTTAATGTAAGCCAGGGAGAAATTGTAGGGCTGCTCGGTCCTAACGGTGCCGGTAAAACGACCTCTTTTTACCAGGTGGTTGGTCTCATTAAACCCGATGAGGGAGAAGTTTTCTTAAACGAGCTGAACATTACCAAACTGCCCATGTATAAACGAGCACAAATGGGTATTGGGTACCTGCCGCAGGAAGCCAGCGTTTTTCGCAAATTGAGTGTAGAGGATAATATTATGGCTGTGTTGGAAATGACTATGCTCAAGAAGCCTGCTCAAAAAGAAAAATTAGAATCCCTCATAAATGAATTCCGCCTGCAGCATGTACGCAAAAACAATGGTGATACCCTAAGTGGTGGCGAGCGGCGCAGAACTGAAATTGCCAGGGCGCTGGCCGTAGATCCTAAGTTTATTTTATTAGACGAGCCCTTTGCAGGCGTAGATCCCATAGCTGTAGAAGATATACAGGCCATTGTAGCCAAATTAAAATTTAAAAACATTGGCATTCTAATTACAGATCATAACGTAAATGAAACTCTTTCTATTTGCGACAGAGCCTACTTGCTTATAGATGGCAAAATTTTTAAACATGGCACAGCAGAGGAACTTGCCAACGATGAACAGGTACGGCGGTTGTACCTCGGCAAAAACTTTGAACTGAAACGCAAAGACTACTTGCACACAGAAGCGGCCAACGAACAATTAACCAGCCCGCTGTAAAATCAGTTGGGAGAGGCTGGTGTTGCTCTCAAAAGCAAGTTAAGTTTTAAGTTAGGCAGGTTTTTTCTATCTTTCCGCAAATGAAATTGCTCTCTCCATTAATTTCTAAGATAGCACGAATGCGCATTTGGCGTATAGATAACTGGGTGAACCACCCTGTGAGTGCGCAGAGAGAAGTGCTCCAAAACCTCGTAACATCTGCACAGTACACTGCCTTTGGCAAAAAATACAATTTCACCAAACTATTTACTTTAAAGGATTTTAAGAAGAATGTTCCCATACATGAGTATGACGATATGCGCTCCTATATACTGCGCATGATGGAGGGCGAAGAAAATGTGTTGTGGAACACCCCGGTAACCTGGTTTGCCAAAAGCAGCGGTACCACCAGCGATAAAAGTAAATTTATTCCCATAAGCGAAGAAAGTCTTCAAGATAATCACTACCAGGCCAATAAGGATGTGCTTAGTAACTATTACAAGAATTTTCCGGGAAGCGATTTGCTCACTGGCAAAGCCCTGGTGGTTGGTGGTTCGCACCAACTAAATAAGGTAAACGACGACATACAGTATGGCGACCTAAGTGCCGTATTGATGCAGAATACGCCATTTTGGGGGCAGTGGCTTCGTACACCAGAACTAAGTATTGCATTGATGGATGAGTGGGAAAACAAAATAGAACAACTGGCACAGGTTACTGCCAACGAAAATGTTACTTCCCTGGCCGGCGTACCCACCTGGACGCTCATCCTGCTTAAGCGCATCCTGGAAATAAAAAATGCCAGCACTATAAAGGAGGTATGGCCCAACATGGAACTCTATATCAATGGGGGCGTTTCGTTTGTTCCGTACCGTGAGCAGTTCGAAAAAATAATGGGAGCACCTATCAACTACCTGGAAGTTTACAATGCAAGCGAAGGGTTCTTTGCGGCCCAGGAAAAGCCTGAAGATGATGGTATGACCCTTTTTACAGAGCACGGTGTATTTTATGAATTTATGCCCGCAGAAGAATATGGCAAGCCTGCCCCTAAAACGGTGGGATTGAATCAAGTAGTTTTAAATCAAAATTACGCCATAATCATAAGTACCACAGGTGGGCTTTGGCGTTACCTGGTGGGCGATACCGTGCGCTTCACTTCCATCAACCCTTACCGTATTGTAGTTACGGGCAGGCTAAAGCATTATATGAACGCATTTGGTGAAGAGGTGATTGTAGATAATAGTGATAAAGCCATTGCGCAGGCATCTCAAAAAACCGGGGCCGTGGTAAGTGATTATACTGCCGCTCCACTTTATTTTACCGAAACTACCAATGGCGCTCATGAATGGCTGATTGAATTTGAAAAAGAACCCAGTAGCCTGGAGGCATTTACTTTTGAATTAGATGAAGCGCTGAAAGAAACCAACAGCGATTATGAAGCCAAGCGATACAAAAACATTGCGCTACGCCTTCCCTTAGTAAGGATGCTTCCCCGTGGCGCTTTCACTCAATGGCTTAGAAGCAAGGGTAAAATGGGTGGCCAACACAAAGTGCCCCGCCTCTCTAATGAGCGAAAATTCGTAGAAGAAATTTTGGCCTTTCAGTACTAACAGCCCTTTAAATTTTGTGTTTTAAATACTATGTGCAGATATGCCGCTTAAGACAGGTGTGTTTGGAAATCTATTGAAGCAGGATTCATAGGGCATTATTTCTACACTTATTGCTGGTATTTTTAAGGCTGTTTTTTAAAAATAACTAAGGTTGTAAGTGCTCAAAAGATAAATGACAAAACTTATAAATTAACCTTCGAGGTAGAAGAAGATATAAACATTGATCGTTATGAAGTAGTTCTGGTAGACCCCGTTACAAAGAAAGAAAAGATCCACAAACTAATTATACCCGATGGCATATTAAAAGGCAAGCTAACTTATGTACAAACTATAGAACTTTAAACTATCCATTTCCTATTTTTAAAACCAATTTCAATGACAAAAGATTCTTTAAAAAGATTATCAATCCTCCCGGCGGTTGTATTTGTATTGGCCGCTAGTTCCTGCAAAAAAGAAGAGATAACCGCACTGCCTCCGGCTGAGGAAACCAAAGCCCCTTCATTGATTTTTATAAGAGCGGTGGAAAAAAATGGCAGCATCACAAACTCGGAGCAAATTCCTTTGCGCTGATTATTGCGCTAACTTTAAAAACCCGCGGCACTCCCGGGGGTTTTTGTTTGCCTATGATACAACGGCTTCAGTTTATTTTGTTTGGCTGACGGGATAATGACTAATTCAATTATTTTTGTTTTCATAAAAAACATGAATATGAAATTACTGGAAGGAAGAACCGCTATTGTAACTGGCGCCGCAAGGGGAATTGGTGAAGCCATTGCTCTGAAATTTGCCGGGCAGGGAGCCAACATAGCATTTACATATGTAAGTGATAGTAGTGCAGAGAGAGCCAAAAATTTGCAAGATAAACTTATCGCAATGGGCGTTAAGGCCAAAGCATACCAAAGCAATGCAGGAGAATTTGCCGCATGCGAGGCATTGGTAAATGATGTTTTGAATGAATTTGGAGCCATACAAATTTGTGTAAACAATGCGGGCATCTCTAAAGACAATTTGCTTTTAAGAATGACGCCTGAGCAGTTTGAAGAAGTGATTAATGTAAATCTCAATAGTGTGTTTTACATGACCAAGCAGGTAATAAAGCCGATGATGAAAGCAAGAGACGGAGCCATCATTAATATGAGTTCGGTAATTGGCGAAATGGGCAATGCCGGGCAAAGTAGTTATGCTGCAAGTAAGGCTGGGGTAATTGGTTTTACAAAATCTGTGGCTAAGGAACTCGGCAGCCGCAACATTCGTTGCAATGCTATTGCTCCGGGGTTTGTAGAAACGGATATGACCAGCTATTTGCAGGAAGGGGAAGCTGCCGATAAATACAAAGCTGGTATTCCTCTCGGACGATTTGCTTCTGCAGAAGATATTGCCAACACAGCTCTATTCCTTGCATCTGATATGGGCAACTATATAACAGGCCAAACCATCAGCGTGTGCGGCGGATTAAATATTTAATGTAAAACGACAACTTTTTTAAAAAGCCCCCTGCGTTTTGGAGGGGGCTTTTTGTTTAAGAAGATCTGAATGCTACCGGGTGGTCGTCCCCGTCACCTAAACAATTTTTTTTTGTAAGGCACTAATGTTTTTGACGGAGCGGGGAGACAATCGCTGGATTTTCCTTTTATGGCTTATCAAAGCGATACACCACGTCAATGTCTGCCTGGCAGTTGTGAATCACGCTCAGGTCTTTTACCAGACCATCATTTAACCCATAGACCCATCCATGCAGGTGTAATTCCCGTTCGTTCCATGCCCGTTGCACAATGGTGGTTTTAGCAAGGTTGCGCACCTGTTCTATTACATTTAGTTCAGTAAGCTTATTTTCTCTTTCGGTAGCATCTTCAATAGCATTCAATTGTGGGCTGTTTGCATGGTAAACATCTTTTATGTTGCGAAGCCAGTTATCTACATACCCATGGTAAGTGTTGGTCATAGCAGCTTTGATGCCTCCACAACAATAGTGGCCACACACAATAATGTGTTTTACTTTCAGAAATTTTACTGCATATTCCAGCACACTTAAAAGATTGGCATCTGTATGCACCACCAGGTTGGCAATATTGCGATGTACAAACATTTCGCCGCTTCCAGTCTTGGTGATTTCATTGGCAGGTACCCGGCTGTCGCTGCAGCCGATCCATAGATAGTCAGGTTTTTGTCCCAGGGCCAAATTCTTAAAATAATCTTTGTCCTGTTGCAGTTTGGCTTCGGAGTAAATCTTATTACCATTTATTAATTTCTGATAGGAATCAAGCATCATTTATTTTTAAGAGGTAAGCCCTGGCTACTATTGAGCAGCCAGGGTTACTACAATATTATGGGTTTAAAAAAAGTGAGCGTGCCACTTATTTATGGATTCCTAAACAGGATCCCCAGTTAGCAATAATTCATTTTCTGGCACAGCACTCTGTTCAGAATGTACATGTACTGCATCTTCCATTTGATAGGCTTTTTTAAAATTCAAGAGTGTTACATCTATGTTTTTATCTTTCGAGCCAAAGTTTAAGAAGTCTCTTATTAACTCTAACACATCATAATCTATATAAACCGTATTAGCAGCATCTATGATGAGTTTGCTATTTTCCGGCAGGTGGGCCAGCGTTTGCTTAATAGCCGCTTTGTTTAAAAACGAAACCTCCTGCGCCAGGTCAATCCTAATGGTTTCACCTTCGTGATGCTTGTCTTTTTTAAAGAAATAAGCCAGTTTCATGTTTCCTCTCAAAATGAAAATAACGCTTACAAAGAGGCCTATTCCTACACCTTTCAAAAGGTCGGTAAGCACAACTGCTACCACAGTTACAAAAAATGGAATAAATTGGTGTTTGCCCGTATGCCACATGTGCACAAATAGCTTAGGGCTGGCAAGCCTTAAACCAATCATAATTAAAATGGCAGCCAGGCACGCCATGGGAATTTTATTGAGAATGCTAGGAATGGCAACTACCGCCAGCAAAAGGAATACTCCGTGAGCCATTGCGGATAACCTTGTTCTGGCACCAGCATTTACATTGGCCGAAGTTCTAACAATTACAGACGTCATTGGTAAACCGCCAATCAAGCCCGATAGAATGTTGCCTATGCCTTGGGCCTTTAATTCTCTATTGGCGCTAGAGAATCTCTTTAGAGGATCCATCTTGTCTCCTGCCTCAAGGCAAAGTAGTGTTTCTATGCTTGCAACAATAGCAATGGTAACACCTACTATCCAAACTTTTGTATTTGCAAAACCAGAAAAATCTGGGGTAGTAAACTGGCCAAAAAATTCTTGTATAGAAGAAGCGGTGGGCAAGGTTACCAAATGGTCCTGCGAAATAGCAAGCTTGGAACCCGTAGCTATAAATACCTCGTTGAGGATGATACCGACAACCACCACTATAAGCGCACCAGGTATAGCTTTTATTTTTTTAAGCAATGCAATTTTGTTAAATGCTATCAATATACCAATGGAGATAATGGTGATGAGTATAGCGCCCATGTGAGCGTAATTGATTGAATTGATTATTTCAGTAAAAAAGCCCGATTCCGAACCTCTTTCCAGTGCAAACCAATCGCCCTCATGCGCTTTGTCGTACCCAATTGCATGCGGAACTTCTTTTTTAATAATTATAATACCAATGGCAACGAGCATACCTTCTATAACACTGGTAGGAAAGAATGAAGAAATGGTTCCTGCCTTTAGCAAACCCAGCGAGAGCTGGATGACACCTGCTATAACTACTGCCACAAGAAAGGTTTCATATCCCAGGTCTGTGATAGCTACCAACAAAATGGCAATTAGCCCGGCCGCCGGGCCCGACACACTCACATTGGAGCCGCTAAGATATCCCACTACGATACCTGCAATAACACCGCAAATAATGCCAGCAAATGGCGGGGCACCGCTGGCAATGGCTATACCCAAACAAAGGGGCAACGCTACTAAAAAAACGACCATGCCAGATAGCAAGTCTGACTTAAAATATTTTGTACTTAATTTCATCTGAATATTTAACTTTTATGCATTTACTAATTCGAGTTCTTCTTTTTTCTTGCCAGTAAGGTTTTTAAAAAAATCTACACGGCCATCCTCAATATTATAAACGCCGCCTATAATACCTATTTGTCCGGCTTCAAACATTGTTTTTACGATGTCGCTGCCCGACAGTATTTCTTCCAGGCTGTTTTCTACATTGGCATAGGCTACGTGATCGCTGAACAAATAGTCGTTATTGCCGTTTAACAATGCCTTGCTAATGGAAGGTTTTATCCTACCCAGTAGTTCCGTAAGATGGCCATCCTTCACCCCACTTTTAGCGCTTTTAATAGCACCACATTCTGTATGGCCTAGTACCATCAATACCTTTGAGCCCACATACTTTACTGCATACTCAATACTTGCAAGTATATCGTTGTTCACTATGTTTCCTGCTATCCTTATGCTGAACAGGTCGCCCAAGCCTTGGTCGAACAATAACTCTACAGAAGTGCGGGAATCCATGCAACTTAATACTACAGCAAAGGGGTGTTGGCTTGCCCTGGTAAGGTTAATCAGTTCCAGGTGGTCATGGTCAACTTTAAGATTGTTAACGAATCTCTTATTACCTTCTACTAATAACTCGTAACCTTGGTATGGCGTAAGGCCGTCCAGGTATTCTTTGGAATGTTTTATCATTGGTGTAAATAATTTGGCTACCATCGGAACCGATAGCATAACTGTAAAGAAATAACTGGCTTAATCAAAGCCTGCCTTGAAGAAAAGTAAATTTTAATTATGCGGCGTTCGGCGGAGGAACGAGGAGTTCGCCGTGAAAGGCGGTGTAGGTATCAGCGTTGGTGCATTTGTAAAACTTTGCACCTTGGCTTAGATAAAAATGGGTTGACTCAGAGTAGTGAATGTATTCTTCTGTAACAGTGGTGGGGGCAGAGGCGGTTTTTTCTTCTGTACTACTACCAGGGGGATTAGAGTTGTCTTCTTCAAGAGCCAAAGCAGACTGAGTGTTTTCCATCTTTGCCTGTTTGGCCATTTCCTGCTTGAATGCGCATACAAACGGTGTACTGACAGTAAGCCATATAAGGGCGAGTATCATAAACACAGCCGATGCCTTGTGAAAGAAACAATATGATGTCTTGCTTTTGTGCATTGCGATTGATGCAAATATATGAATAAAGGCATTTTAATCAAATGAGGAAAGGTTATTAACAGATGAAGTTGCATAAAATGATGTAATCATGACAAGCCTTCTAATGACTGGTTACCAATAAGAACGTAATATGGTTATTGAGCGTTTTTATTAGAGGGAGAGTTCTCCTTCTCTTGATATTTTTACAGCTTCCCTTAACTCATTTTTGCAACTCAATCACGAAAACTACCTCTTTAGGGTATTGGTTAAATTAAAAAACAATGCTCTCTTTGTTACATCACCCCCCTCTAACAAATTACGAACATAGGCCCGTTTTACGTACCTGCTTGAAAACCGGCCCTGAAACATTAATTTTTTCTCATGCTTGAACACTTCCCCGTTCCGAATTTCCGGGATGGGTTTTTTTTGCACCTTGCTAAAAAACTAAGTTTATTAACAAGTTAAAACTAAAATAATTAGTTTAATTAAAATTAAACCATACATTTGCTTCCGATTAATTTTACAACGCAAATTCAGATACATCAACTAAACTTAAAAACATGAGCAACGCAGAAAAATTAAAGGCCCTTAAACTTACCATGGATAAAATTGATAAGGATTTTGGGAAGGGATCGGTGATGATGATGAGTGATAAAGGGGTAGAGGAACAAGAAGTAATATCTACCGGATCGATTGGGTTAGACGTGGCATTGGGCATTGGTGGCTTGCCTAAGGGGCGGGTTGTAGAAATTTATGGTCCTGAATCATCTGGTAAAACCACTTTGGCCATACACATTATTGCAGAAGCACAAAAAAAGGGCGGCATGTGTGCCTTTATTGATGCCGAGCATGCATTTGATAGCATTTACGCTCAGAAGTTAGGCGTTGATATAGACAACCTTCTAATTTCTCAACCAGATTACGGAGAGCAGGCCCTAGAAATTGCAGATAGGCTGATACTTTCTGGAGCCCTGGATGTTGTTGTAATAGATTCTGTAGCCGCACTGGTTCCCAAGAGTGAACTCGAAGGTGAGATGGGTGACAGTAAAATGGGTTTGCAGGCAAGGTTGATGAGCCAGGCTTTGAGGAAATTAACTGCTACTATATCAAAAACCGGTAGTTGCTGTATATTCATCAACCAGCTCAGAGAAAAGATTGGGGTAATGTTTGGTAACCCGGAAACTACCACTGGCGGTAACGCTTTGAAATTTTATTCTTCCGTAAGATTGGATATTAGACGCCAGGCACAAATTAAAGATGGTGACGAAGTGATAGGTAATCATATCAAAGTGAAAGTGGTAAAAAACAAAGTAGCACCGCCATTCAGGCAGGCAGAGTTTGATATCATTTATGGCGAAGGCATCTCTAAAGTAGGAGAAATAATAGATATGGGTGTAGAACTGGGTATCGTTCAAAAAAGCGGTAGCTGGTTTAGTTACAACAACGACAAGCTCGGCCAGGGGCGTGAGGGCGTTAAGAAATTGCTGCAGGACAATCCTGAACTTGCAACAGAGATTGAGGTTAAAATAAGAGAGAAAATAAAAGAGAACATGGGTTAATCCATTTGCTCATATATATTTTTTAGTTGGGTTATTAAGTATTAAAACCGCCTTTTTCTAAAGGCGGTTTTTTTAATATTCCTACCGACCTTTACATTTTTAAAACAGTTATTGTTTGAAACCTACCACTAAGGCACACCTGGCGTTGCTGGGTACCAATATATTTTTTGCTATCAACTTTACGGCCATCAAATATCTTGTGAATGGAGGTTTCGCACAGCCCTTTGCCATTAATATTATACGGGTGGCAATTACAGCAATGCTGCTTTGGGTAATGTTTATTTTTAAACCGGTAAAGTCTTTTATTTTCAAAAAAGATATTGGTAGACTTTTGTTGTGCGCCATTACAGGTATTGCCATCAACCAGCTGTTGTTCGTAAAAGGCCTGTCGCTCACTTATTCTATCCATGCCTCTTTGCTGATGCTTACCACGCCAATTCTAATTACCATATTCGCTGCGTGGATTTTGAAAGAGCGGCTAACAATTTTAAAAGTAGGTGGACTTTTATTGGGTATCACAGGAGCGCTTATTTTGATCACCTCCAAAGAAAGGAGCGGTATTGCGCAAGATGTAGTATTGGGCGACGTGCTCATCATTCTAAATGCAATTTCATACACCATTTACTTTATACTGGTAAAGCCGTTGATGAAGACCTACAACGCCGTTGTAATTATAAGGGTGATATTTACAATGGGTTTTTTTATGATGCTTCCTTTTTGCTGGCAGGAATTTAAGGAAGTGTCCTGGCAACACTTTACTGCGGAGGCCTGGTTAAACCTGGGTCTGGTGGTAGTAACAGGTACCTTCCTGGCTTACTTGTTCAATGTTTACGGTATTAAAATTTTGGGAGCTGGTATGGCCGGGGCCTACATTTATTCTCAGCCATTTTTTGCAGCAGCCATCGCTGTATTCTTTTTGGGCGAGGGCTTAACTTTTACTAAAATGGCAGCAGCAGCTTGCATATTTATGGGAGTTTATTTGAGCAATAAGAAAAGCAATGCGCCCTGAGTTTATGTGACGCAAAAATTTAAACCTGCTTTGGGTAATGAAAAAACAGGTACTCCTTTTTACTAACCGTAAATTTCTTCCAGCTATCAGCTAAAATACGCACGCCAAAAACAGAGCAGGTAGGCATGTTGTCTATTTTCACATTCAAACCAAAACTGTTTACAAAATCTGTAATGCCAGGGTTGTGAGAAAAAATGGCAGCGCTGTTGTACTTGTCAGGTATTGAGCTCACCACGTCGTAGAATATTAATGAAGAGGCATGGTACAATTCTGCTACTAATTTTATATCATCCTCCTCACGCTTGTAGCCTTCACAAAAAAGCTTACAGGTTTTATGTGCCCGTTTTGCCGGGCTGCTCATGAAGCGATCAATTACAATGCCTGCATCTACCAGGCGCTTCGCCATTACTGGTGCATCCTTTTTACCACGTTCGTTTAATGGTCTTTCAAAGTCTGGCTGGGTAAAATCACCCCAACTGCTTTTTGCATGTCTAATGATATAAAGAGATTTCATTTAGATATTTTTAGTAATCATCCCTCAATTTCGCAAATGTAAGAGTTGCATAATAATTTGCAAGATGCAAATTAATGTTACTAAAAGCATGCCTTTAAATGATAGATGCAAAACTTAATTAACTATTTTGTAAACACATTCTCAAACTTTTATTTATGAAAACAATTTTGTTTGTGTTGGTTATAGTTAGCAGTCTTGTTTTTTTTGCAAATTGCCGCTCTACTAAAGAAATAGCTACTGCTACCCCGCCTGCAGTAAACTACCAGGCAAACGTAGAGCAGTTGCTCGTGGCAAATTGCAGTCCTTGCCATTTTCCGGCAAAAGGGGGCAATAAATTAGCGTTGGATAATGCGGATAGTGCCCAAGCAAATATCGACAACATCATTGCACGTATTGAAAAACACCCCGGCGATAAAGGCTTTATGCCATTTAAAAGAGCCAGGCTTTCCGACAGTACGATTAATGTTTTCAAACAATGGAAGGCACATGGGCTTGCCATCAAGTGAGGGCAGTCACAGGGATTCCATTTCTCCAGTTTGTGCCGCAGGAACATAAAGATTTTTGTCAATCTATATCCTTATTGGAACCCAATATTTGCCCAACCCCTTGCGGAGTCTGGGAGTACTATTAATTCACGGCACAGAATGACAGCACTGTCTGAAATTTAAAAAAAGTCACCAGGTTTATAAAGTTATGAATATGAAAGACCGCAAGAAGAGCAATGAATTTTTACTGTACGGTGCCAATGGTTATACTGGAAGGCTCATAGCCAGGTTCGCAAATTTATATGGTTTGACACCCATCCTTGCAGGAAGAAGCCCTGAGCCATTAGTGGAAATGGCAAAAGAATTAGACCTTCCTTTTAAGGTGATAGAGTTAGACGATGAAAAATCACTGACTGCTGCTTTAAATGAAGTAAACGTTGTACTACATGCTGCAGGACCTTTTGAATATACTGCCAAAAAAATGGCTCTTGCCTGTTTGAACACGGGCACCCATTACCTGGATATCAATGGTGCAATACCTGTGTTTGAGATGTTGAAGGGTTTTCATCAACGGGCGGTGGCGGCAGGCATCATGATCATGCCGGGTGTGGGTTTTGATGTGGTACCTACAGATTATATTGCCCTGGTACTCAAAAGCAAATTGCCTCAGGCTGTAAAATTAGAGTTGGCTTTTGCCAGCACGGGCGGAGGTTTGTCTCATGGCACCGCTACTACTATGGCTGGCAATTTGGGTGAGGGTGGCCTGGCAAGAATAGATGGTAAAATAACCAAAGTACCCCTAGGGGCAAAGGGAATGTTGGTTGATTTTTTTAGGGGCAAGAACCAGGCCTCCAAACAATTATTTGTAATGAGCATTCCATGGGGAGATGTATCTACAGCCTACACAACAACCGGCATCCCTAACATTGAAACATACACCGGCATTTCTAAAAAGCTGTATTACATTTTAAAATTTCAGGGTCTTTTCAACTGGCTCCTAAGAACTTCCCTTGTAAGGACCATGGCCATCAAAAAGATAAAAACATTGCCATCAGGGCCTACAGATGATCAGCGAAAAAATGCAAGATGCATGGTTTGGGGAAGGGTGACAGATGCAGCTGGCGCAACCGCAACAGCTACGCTTTGTGGCCCCGACGGTTATACTCTTACCATGCATACTTCTTTAATAATTATAAAAAAAGTATTGGAAGGTAATTTTCAGCCGGGCTACCAAACACCGGCAAATCAATATGGATCGGCCATTATTGAAGCAGTACCGGGTGTAGAAATACAATATGATTAAACTTTTAGATTCATTGCAATGGAACGAAGTATAAAATAAAAAAAGGGCCAGGATAGAAATCCAGCCCCGTTTTAAATCCAATATCCTATGAAAAACCGAGTTCTCAGCAAGACAAATTTATCTTACTGAATATTTTATCTGAAATTGCGGGTTAGGCAATAGTATTTGTTTTGCCAACATACGCAAAGTGAAGAGGGTCGGATTTAAAAGGCAATTATTTTTTTTTAATTATACATACAGAAAATTTGTTAGCATGAGCATGAATGTGTTTAAAAAAATTACCATCGCCTTGTTGTTTAGTTATCTTCCCTTTCAGGGCATGGCATGGGGGCTGTTAGGTCACCGTATTATAGGAGAAATAGCAGATCGCCATCTTACCAATAAAGCAAGAAAGGCAATCGCCGGTATTTTAGGCAACGAATCGGTTGCAATAACTTCTAACTGGGCAGATTTTGTAAAATCAGACAGTAACTATAATTACTTATCTACCTGGCACTACATTAACTTAAGAGCAGGGATGTCTCAGCAGGATGTGGTTAGCTACCTGGAGAAAGACACTGCAACAAATGCATACACCAGGATTAGTTTCATGGCCAATGCATTAAAAAATAAAAATCTTCCCCAGGCTGATAAAGTGTTGTATTTGCGCATGCTCATTCATCTTGTAGGAGATATTCACCAGCCGCTGCACGTGGGCCGGCCTGACGACCTCGGGGGCAATAGGATTAGAGTGTTATGGTTTAATGAACCATATAACCTTCACCAGGTTTGGGACGACGTTTTGGTGAGCTTTCAAAAGTTGAGTTATACTGAATATGCAACAGCCATCAATTATGTTACAAAAGACGAACGTAAAACTCTGCAACAAGAGCCCCTGAGCCTCTGGTTTTATAACTCATATCAAATAGCTGAAAAAATTTACGGGGATGTAGCGGGCAAGGAAGAAAAACTGGGGTATGCCTATAACTTTAAATATAAAAGCATACTGGAACAGCAGCTACTGAGAGGTGGGGTTCACCTGGCTGGAATGCTGAACCAGATATTTGATTAAAATGTGGAATTTATTACTCGGGTAGTACAGGTCCGTAACGGAGATTTTTCTCCCTGCGGGCCTGATTGGGATAGAGAATATCATTTGCAGTTTCGTAACCTTCATCCGCAATATGAGCCAGCTTGCCCTCGCAATTGTCATCCTCTCCCTTACGGGACAGATAAATAACGACGCCAACCGCAGTGATAGCCAATAAACTGAAAAGAGTTTTTTTACTTATTTTCATAACATCAACCGTTTATATTTTTCTTGTGGATAATTAATGCCTTGTAGCCGTAGGTAAACCACCGACACAAAGGTAAACTATAAAATAAAAAATCGTGCCACTTAGGCCTATCAAGCTGCAAGATATACGCATGATTATAAAAACAATCCTCTTTATAAATACATAACAAAAAATTAAAAGAAACCATGCTTATGAAGTCATTTTTAATATCCTTGTTTTTTACCTCTATTTTTTTTGCGGCAGTCTCACAACCTCTTACAGATTACCTGCCGGCCAACGTAACTTACAATGCATCAGTGCCAACACCCCGCCAAATCATTCATCACGAAGTGGGGGAATTTCACGTAACCCATGACAGGCTGGTAAACTATATGACCGCCGTAGCTGCTGCAGCCCCCAACCGGGTTAAAATGCAAACAATCGGGTTTACCTACGAAAATCGCCCGCAGGTAGTATTGATGATCACCTCTCCCAAAAACCATGAGCGACTGCAAGAAATAAAGAAACAGCACATTCAATTGTCTGACCCCTCCCAATCGGCTGCTTTAAATATTGATGAAATGCCCATTGTGGTTTACATAGGCAATTCTATCCATGGCAATGAGCCAAGCGGTAGCAATGCTGCTTTGCTAAGTGCTTACTACCTGGCTGCTGCTGAGGGCAAGGCCATAGATGAGTTATTGAACAACATGGTAATATTGCTGGATCCATCTTTTAACCCAGACGGATTGCAACGCTTTTCTACCTGGGCCAACCAACATAAAAGCAAAAATTTAGTGACTGATCCTAATAGTCGTGAGTTTAATGAAGTATGGCCTGGTGGACGGTTTAACCACTATTGGTTTGATCTGAACCGTGACTGGCTGCCAGGAGTACACCCGGAAAGTAAAAATCGAATTAAACTATTTCATGAGTGGAAACCCAATATTCTTACCGATCATCATGAGCAAGGCAGCAATGCCAGTTTCTTTTTTCAACCCGGTGTGCCCTCCCGAGTGAATCCTTTAACGCCTGCAAAAAACCAGGAGCTAACGGCAAAGCTTGGCCGCTATCATGCCAAAAACCTTGATGAAATTGGGTCTTTATATTTCACCAAAGAAAATTATGATGATTTCTATTATGGCAAAGGATCTACTTTTCCGGATATCAATGGCGCCATAGGTATTTTGTTTGAACAAGCAAGTAGCCGGGGTCATGCACAGGAAACAGCAAATGGTATTCTCTCGTTCCCTTTCACCATCAAAAATCAATTTGTAACAGCGCTTTCTACTATGTATGGAGCGAAGGAATTAAAGAACGAATTCCTGGCATTTCAAAGAGATTTCTACAAGCAATCATTATCTGGCGGAAATAAAACCTATGTTTTTGGCGATAAATATGACAAAGCCAAAACAAATCTTTTTATAGAAATGATGCTGCGCCACAACATTATTGTGAATGAGTATAATGGCCCGTACGACGCAAGCTTTGAAAAAGGAAAATCATTTGCTGTTTCTCTTAACCAACCACAACAGGTTTTAGTAAAAGCCATTTTTGATAAGCAACTGGTTTTTGCCGACAGTTTGTTCTATGACATCTCTAGCTGGACCATGCCATTGGCCTTTGGCATTCCTTACAAAGAAGTGGCCGGTGCAGATGCTGGTAGAAAAATAGAAACTGCTCCAATGCCTGCCGGAGAAGTTATAGGCGGCAAAAGTAATTATGCTTACCTTTTTACCTGGGATGAGTTTTATGCACCAAGAGCATTGTACGAATTACAAACTGCAGGATTGATTACAAAAGTAGCCAGCAACAGCTTTGAAATTCCTGTTGCCGGGGCTAACAAAAAATTTGATTACGGCAGCATTCTTATTCCTGCGGCCATGCAATCTATGAATGCTGATAAAGTATATGAGTTGATGAGCAGGGTAGCCAATAACAATGGCCTCACTATTTACGCCATGCAAAGTGGTGCCGCAGTAAGTGGCAGCGATCTGGGCAGCAGCAAATTCATTTCTATCACGCAACCCAAAGTGGCTATGTTCGTTGGGGCGGGTGTAAACGCACTGGATGCAGGCGAAATTTGGCACTTAATGGACCAGCGCATGAATATACCGGCCACACACCTGGAGATATCACAATTCAACCGTGTTGATATTTCAAAATACAACACCATCATTATGGTTTCTGGCAGCTACAACGAACTGAACAAAGACAAATTAAAAACATGGGTGCAAGCAGGGGGGGCATTGATTGCGCTTGAAGATGCCATTAACTGGTCTGCCGACAATGGCATTAGCAATGTAAAATTTAAAAAAATTAACCAGCCAACGGATAGTAGTGGCCCGTTACCTTATGTGCAAAGAGAGCAAATAGACGGGGCTCAACAAATGAATGGTTCCATCTTTGGCGCCGATGTAGACCTTACACATCCCCTGGCTTATGGCTATCACACAAAAACAGTGAGCATGTTTAAACCCAACAGGGTTTTTATGGAAAGGCCTAAAAGCCCTTATGCTGCACCTTTTTACTATGGTAGCAATCCTTTGCAAAGCGGCTACATCAGCAAAGAAAATTTAGCTGCTATTAAAAACAGCGCTTCGGTAATTATAAATACCGTTGGAGCTGGGAGAGTTATTAATATTGCCGACAATATAAACCTGCGTGGTTTTTGGCTGGGGGGTACAAAATTAATGATGAACGCAATTTTTTTCGGTAAGATCGTAGATGCTGCCAGTGGGCGCACAGAATAAATTTTTATAATTGATTGTTTTTTTGAAGCCAGGCCAATATGCCTGGCTTTTTTTTTGAGTATGTCCATTGAATCTTAACTGAATAGTTATTCTTAGCATTTACAGATATTTTTGCACTTTAAACTATCAACGTTGAGCAAATCGCTTTTATTAATAACTCCGCCTTTTACCCAGCTCAATACGCCGTATCCGGCAACCGCATATCTGAAAGGGTTTTTAAATACAAAAAATATTACCAGCTTCCAGGCAGACCTGGGCATAGAAACTACCCTGGCCTTATTTTCCAAAAAAGGGCTGACTGAATTGTTCCGCCAAGCCGCTGTTACAGGGAAAGAATTATCGGAAAACGCAAAACGCATCCTAGCTTTAAAAGATGACTATATTGGAACCATAGACGACGTTATTCTTTTTTTACAAGGCCGAAACGCAACCCTTGCTCATCTTATTTGCAAAAGAACTTTCTTGCCGGAAGCTTCCCGCTTTGCCCAAACAGACGATATGGATTGGGCCTTTGGAAGCATGGGGGTACTGGATAAGGCAAAGCACCTGGGCACCATGTACCTGGAAGATCTCTCGGACCTTATTATGGAAACGGTGGACGAACATTTTGGTTTTAGCAGGTATGCAGAGCGCCTGGGGCGCAGCGCCAACAGTTTTGATGAATTGTATGAAGCCTTGCAAAAACCCTACACCTACATAGACGAGTTACTCATAAAAATACTAGAGGAAAGGATGCAGGAAGTTCAACCAAAATTGGTAGCCCTATCTGTCCCGTTCCCGGGAAATTTATACACTTCGCTGCGCTGCGGGCAATGGATAAAGCAACATTACCCGCAAGTGAAAGTTGCCATGGGCGGCGGTTTTGCCAATACCGAATTGCGCTCCCTCTCCGACGCCCGGGTATTTGAGTTTTATGATTTTATAACGTTGGATGATGGCGAAGCCCCCATAGAGAACCTCGTACATTTTGTGGAGGGCCATAAAAATGTAGAACAACTAAAGCGTACGTTTACCCTGGTAAATGGCGTGGTTACTTACATCAACAATAAAGAAACAAAAGACTACCGGCAGGGAGAAGTAGGCACACCAGATTACAGTGACCTTTTGTTGCATAAATATATTTCTGCCATTGAAGTGGTGAACCCCATGCACCGCCTGTGGAGCGATGGCCGCTGGAACAAACTAACGATGGCCCATGGCTGCTATTGGGGTAAGTGTACATTTTGTGATATCTCTTTAGATTATATAAGGCTCTACGAACCGGTAGCAGCCGGTGTTTTGTGCGACCGCATAGAAGAAATGATTGCCCAAACGGGCGAGAATGGTTTTCACTTTGTAGACGAAGCTGCACCGCCTGCGCTTATGCGGGCCCTGGCTTTAGAAATATTAAGAAGAAAACTAGTGGTGAGTTGGTGGGCCAATATCCGTTTCGAAAAAAGTTTTACACGGGATCTTTGTGTTTTGCTCAAGGCGTCTGGTTGCATTGCGGTAAGTGGTGGCCTGGAGGTAGCATCAGATCGTTTGCTTATTTTGATAGATAAGGGGATCACCGTGTCGCAGGTGGCAAGGGTAAACAGGCATTTTACAGAAGCTGGCATTATGGTACATGCTTACCTTATGTATGGCTTTCCTACGCAAACTACGCAGGAAACCATTGACTCGCTGGAAATGGTACGACAGCTTTTTAAAGCAGGTGTTTTACAATCTGCGTTTTGGCACCAATTTGCCATGACGGCGCATAGCCCCGTGGGCTTGAATCCCGAAAAATATAAAGTGGTAAAAGAAACGGAAGTCATCGGAACCTTTGCCAACAACGATATTGTGCATCATGACCCCACTGGTGCCGATCATGATGCTTTTAGTTTTGGGCTAAAAAAATCTCTCTTCAATTACATGCACCAATTAGGATTAGAAGATCCTTTGCACAAATGGTTTGATTTTAAAATACCAAAAACCATGGTGCCATCTTGTTTCATTGAAGATGCTTTGAATAATATGGATGAGCTTAGTTTTAAACCAACAGCAAAAGTGGTGTGGCTCGGCAAGCATCCGTCGGTAGAATATTTTACCCAGTCTAAAAAAGGCATGCAAAGAGAAATGGCGACGCTCACTTTTATTACTAAAACAGCTACGCAGCAGGTGCAGGTTTTAAAAACACAGGCAGACTGGCTAATACCGACGCTTGAAAAAATCAGCGTCAAAAACCTCAAAACTTATACGGTGAAGGAATTAATGGAAGATTATGAAGCACGTACTGAACTGGATGACTTTGAACTGTTTTGGGATAATAAGCCGATGAACAACCTGTGGAAGATGGGACTGCTAAGGTTGTAATTAAATTGCCTTGAAGGAATTTTATTTCCCCTTTTCTTAAAATAATTGCATCCCATAGTGCCCGATACCGGTAAAAATGGCGCATCTAACCAGCACACCTACACAACACCAGGTAACCAGCTTTTTTAAGGGCGCATTAAAACCCACACCCACTGCCAGGCTGATGGGCGCTCCTACCGTCATAGTGCCCAAAAAACCCAGGCCAATGATGCCATACTTGTTCCAGATACGGTATACCAGACCGGTTTTTGGTTTCTCTTCTTTAGGGTTTTTGTTCCTATTGAAGAAGGCCCGGATTTTATCGCCTAAGAAAGCCGCCACAAAAACGCCCACTAAGCCGCCTATAGTAGAAGCAGTAAAAATGGCGCCAGGGTGCAAGCCAAATGCAAATCCTGCAGGTATAGCTGCGTACACTTCAAAAGTTGCCAAGCCGGCTACGGTAAATATCTCTAACAAAGTTGATTAGTTAATTTAGTGATTTAGTGATTTGGTGATTTGGTGATTTGGTGATTTGGTGATTTGGTGATTTGGTGATTTGGTGAACTCCGCAAGTTCAGAAATAGTTTGCAATTATCGAGACACTATTGCCCATTGCCCATTGCTCATTGCCCATTGCCATTGCTCATTGCCCATTGCTCATTGCCCATTGCCATTGCCTATTGCTCACTGCCTATTGCCCATTGCCTTCATTAGTATCCTCTCACATTTTTCCCTTCCACATAATTCATAAATGCTTTGTTGCAAACTTTGTTACCCCCCGGTGTAGGATAATTGCCTGTAAAGTACCAATCGCCCTTGTTGTTGGGGCAAGCCTCGTGCAGGCTTTCAATGGTTTGATAAATAACATCCACCGGAATAGTAATATCATCTGGTGTAATAAGTTCTGCTATTTTTTTAGACATCTGGCTAAGGCTAAAAGGTTTGTAAACCTGGCGTACAAGATTTTCTATATGCAACTGGTTGTTGCGTTGCAGTTCCTTGCATTTACCAAGCAGGTCGTTCAGCAAACCTTCCTGTCCATTTTCTTTTAGCAACTCAACAGCGGCTTTAAAGGCAATGAAGTCTCCCATTTTGCTCATGTCAATCCCGTAACAGTCTGGGTACCGAATTTGCGGAGCGGAAGACACAATGATGATGCGCTTTGGTTTAAGGCGGCTCAGCATTCGTATAATACTTTCCTTCAAAGTAGTACCCCGTACTATACTGTCATCGATTACCACTAGTGTATCTATCTCTTTTTTTACGGTGCCGTAAGTAATGTCATAAACGTGCTGCACCATTTCGTTGCGGCTACTATCTTGTGTTATAAAAGTGCGCAGTTTTACATCTTTAATAGCTATCTTTTCTATCCTGATCCTGCGATTGATCATTTCACTAAGCTTCTCGTCGTCGTAATCTTTACCCCAGCTAAGTATACGTTCAATTTTAATTTTATTAAGATAATCTTCGGCACCTTTTATAAGACCATAAAAGGCGGTTTCGGCGGTGTTTGGTATAAAAGAGAAAATGGTATTCTTAAGATCGTAATCCAGTTTCTTTAAAATAATATCGCTCAACTGCCGGCCCAGTTCGGTTCTTTCTTTATAAATCTTTTCATCACTACCGCGGCTAAAATAAATGCGTTCAAAACTACAGGCCGTTCTTTCCTGTGGTTCTACTATTTGCTCCACGTTTACGGAACCATCTGCTTTTACAATGAGTGCGCAGCCCGGCATGAGCTCCTGCACTTCATTTTCTTCCAGGTTAAAGGCTGTGCGTATGGCTGCTCTTTCGCTTGCGCCCACCACTACCTCGTCGTTAATGTAATAGTAAGAAGGACGAATACCATGCGCATCCCGCATTAAGAAAGCATCGCCACTGCCGGTAATACCACCAAAATGAAAACCACCATCAAACAAAGGCACTGCCTTTTTTAAAACATTGGCAATACAAATTTCCCCAGGTGTTTTTTCATCCTCTTTAATCAAAAAATGATGAATCACTTCTAGCATGGCTGCTAAATCACTTTGGCATTGAAATTCGCCAGGCGCCATGTTGATTAGAGAAAATAGTTCTTCAGTATTTACAAGGTTGAAATTACCTGCCAGGGCAAGGTTGCGGGCGGGTATAATATTTTTTTTTATGAATGGATGGCAAAACTCTGTATTGTTTTTTCCCTGGGTACCGTACCTAAGATGGCCCAGCAGCACTTCTCCCATCACGCCCAAATGCCCTTTCATAAGTCCCGGATGATTCTTAATATCTGGCTGGTATTTTTCTACTTCACTGATCTCAGCGCCAATTTTTGAAAAAAGATCGGCAATGGGTTGTGTGGCACTGCTACGAAGACGGTAAAGAAAAGGGTAACCTGGTTCTGTATTCAATTTTACAGCAGCTATACCTGCTCCATCCTGGCCACGGTTGTGCTGTTTTTCCATGAGCAGGTACAGTTTGTTTAAACCATACAATACGGACTCATATTTTTGTTGGTAGTAACTAAAAGGCTTTCGTAATCGAATGAAAGCTAGTCCGCACTCGTGTTTTATTTCGTCGCTCATTGTGTAATTTATCCCTTGAAACAGGTTGCTGTAATGAGCGGCAAAATTAGTTGATTGGGCCAAGCAAAAAAAATCCCCCTGTTAAAGGAGGATGCTAATTGATGTTAATTTTTTACAGGCCGCTAAAAGTGAGTCCTACCTGCAAACCTTTAATATCTGGAGCCACACCGTCTTTAAATGTGCCAGTAAGGCTATAGGCTCCAAACAAACTAAAGTTGCCATAACCTACCCGTGCGGTAGCTGCAATGCGGGTAGTATTGAAATAGCTTTTGGAGCTCTCTTTAACTGTCTTAGTATTTAAAGCAGTACCTGCAGCGTTTCTCAGGCCCTTGCCCTTCGATTTTGCATTTAACATCGTTCCCAGCTTTAAGCCAATAGCAGCTTTGAGTGTTTTATTAGGGGTAGATGGGTTTGCGGTAAACCTTAACTCTAAGGGCACTTCTAAAAAGGCGGTGCTTACTTTGAATTTTTTGTAATTGTCCAGACTGTCAACTGCCCTAAAAGGGAGTAAAGGGGTTGAAGCTCCTACATCTACAATCATTTTCTTGAAATAAATGTTGGTGGTCCCAATGCCGACACCTGCGGCGATGCTCATGCGCTGGTTAGATTTAAAAGGCTTGTCCAACATAATATAAACATTGCCACTTCGGTTAAAACTACCAATGTGACTATCAATGCTATCGGGCGCACCTTGCCAGCTGTTCAAGGCAAATTGAACCATAAAATGGTCGGCGGCACGGTTAGCAAGGTCGTAAGTTTTTTTTGTGGGTTTTTCTTGCGCAAATGAAGGGGTGGCAGCTGCCAATACAAAAATAAAGACCAGTAATTTTCTCATAATCAATGTTGTGCGGCAAAAATAATTGCCTCCACGGTTAATGAAAGGTTAAATGATAGGGGGTAATCAGCTACTATATTCCATATTAGAATACAAATTCAGGCACTAGTCACACAATCCCAAGTTGGGCGCAAATGTACAGTTTTAGTTGTTGGAAGATTTATTGACAGCAAAATATTATTATATGCCTGGCTATTAAACACTTGTAATTTAAATGTGGGGCTTAAGCAGCGTTTTACCTACATTAGTTGTTTATTTAATGGGCGGTGCCTATTTTTATACTCTTTAAAAAAGGTTTGCCCTAACAAACCAACATGTACCTCATCATCCTCTGAAACAATCTTTACACATGCCTGTCTACATCTAATCTCAGCTGAGATTCGTATATCCCTTGCTTATCCACCGAAAGACCTGTGCCAATTTTTAAAAAAAGGTTCGAAACATTTTTTAATCATTAAACCTCAGGATAATGACAACAACTTACAGACATCGTAGCAGGCATCTCTGCTACCTGCGCCTCTGATATATGACCAACAAAAAGATTACAGCGTTTCTTACAGGTAATAACAAACCTTTGATATCATTCATTAAAACTAAATTTTATGGAAAAGACATACGTATGGACTTACAATATAATCCGCAGTTGCAACAACGACTTTCATTTTGATTGTGCTGATGCACTCATACACCTTTTTGAGCAAAAATATGGTGAGACGGAAATGGTATTTCAACTAAAACAATTGCGGGAACACAAATGGGTTTCTGTTCATGGAATTTTAATTTAAGGCCTATGGTTCCAATATTTACCTTTTAAAAATTACTATTGATATTTTGCAAAAAGAGGTTTTATCGAAACCTCTTTTTTGTATTCGCCCTTTTAAATAGTTAAACGGTTACTTAGCCTCATTCTTAAACCAATCTCGCAGTTATTGCGTTTACAGCAAAGCATTCTGCTGTTTTGATCATCTCATTATTCCTTAATTTTAAATCATGAGAAAAATTTTCGTTGTAATTGTCTGCACATTATTTTTAGTTCCCCTGGTCGCCCATACGCAAAACCTGGGAGGTAACGCTGCCAACATTCCATGGAAACAAATAAACACCACGCAGCAAAGGGTAATTTTCCCCCCGGCTTTAGATAGCCAGGCAAGAAGAATTCATCACATCGCTTCATTGTTAGACAGCTTCAAACTTTTTTCGCTGGGCGATGAGCATAGGAAATGGAATACAGTTCTGCTCAGTCAAACAACACAGTCTAATGCATATGTGAGGCTTGCACCAGTGATGAGTGAGTTTTACATGAACCCATCCCAAAATAGTTTTTCACTCGGTAGCCTTCGTTGGGATGATAACCTCGTCATTCACGAGCAACGGCACATGCACCAGTTTGCAAATTTCAATAAAGGCCTCACTAAAGTTTTTTCTTTTTTGCTTGGGCAGGAAGGGCAGTTGCTGGCCAACGGGATAACAGTACCCGATTATTTTTTTGAAGGAGATGCAGTGTGGCAGGAAACTATTTTAAGCAGGCAAGGCCGGGGGAGAATGCCCTCTTTCTACAACGGACTTAAAGCAGTATGGATTGCAGAGAAAAATTATTCATGGATGCAACTGCGCAATGGTTCTTTGCGAAACTACGTGCCCGATCATTATGAAGTAGGGTACCCGCTGGTGGCGTATGGCTATGAAAAATATGGCCCTGATTTTTGGAAGAAGGTTACCCAGGATGCCGTACGTTTCAAAGGATTATTTTATGCTTTCAACAATGCTGTAGAAAGGCATGCGGGCATTTCATACAAACAATTTAGGCAGGATGCCTTGAAATATTTTAGAGAAAGAACCTTGCCAGCCGAAGTTGCCCAAGAAGCTGTTCAGTACATAACTCCGGTGAGCAAACACAATGTGGTAGATTACCTTTTCCCTGCGTACGTGAGCGATGATTCTATTATAGTTACCAGGACCGCTTACAATGAAATCAACTCCTTTTATATAATAACTGGTGGTAAAGAAAAAAAGATAAGAGTGAAGGATTTTGTAACCGACGATTATTTTTCTTATAAAAATGGCAAGGTTGTTTACGCAGGTTTTAAAAGCAATGCCCGCCGTGCCAACAAAGATTACAGCGACATCCTGCTGCTGGATATTTATACCAATGAGCAAAAACGCCTCACTAGCGGGGCAAGCTATTTTTCGCCAGACATCAATGAATCTGGAACTGAAATTATTGCGGTGAAGGTTAACTCTGATGGCTCTAATTATTTGTATCGGCTAGATGCTTCTGATGGTAAAGTATTAGGAGAGGTGCCCAATCCGCAAAATTATTTTTTTACACAAACCAAATTTTTGAACGATACAGAAGTGGTGAGTGCAGTACGGAATGCCATCGGACAAATGGCTTTGGTAAAAGTTGACTTGCAAAACGGCGCTATGCAAAACCTCACCCCTTTTACCTACAACATTTTGGGTTATCCTTCCATAAAAAACGATACGGTTTATTACTCCATGATGGATGCTGCCAGCAGCCAAAAGGATATGGGCAAGGCTGTCTCTGATAAAATTTTCGCTGTGGATGTGAAGTCCGGCAGCAATTACCAGCTTACCAACAATACGAATGGCTATTATTATCCTGTAACCAATGCCAGGGGGGAAGTATTGGTAAGCGCCTTTACGGCAGATGGACACAGGTTGGTGAAACTGAACCGTGCCAGCAATTCCTGGCAAGCGGTGGAGCCCAATCCGGCTGCAGCCAATATTACCAACATAAATTTGAGCCAGCGGGATTTTCTGTTAGACTCCTCCCTTAGCGAGGCGTTGGCTGCCACCAGCCGCTACAAGAAATCTTTCCAGCTTTTTAATTTTCACAGCGCCCGTCCTTATGTTTCTTCGGTAGAATACGGGTATGATTTTTATGGAAATAATGTACTGAGTTCCTTCAGCAATAATATTTCTTACCGCTATAACAGGAACGAACAAAGCAGCAGTATAGGCTACAATGCAGTATACGCCGCCCTCTTTCCCTATCTCACTGCCGGTTTAGAATATGCGTACAATCGCAATATTGATACAGCCATTGGCAGTGGCATTAATTTCAATGCGGCCAGGGCAAGCCTCGGGTTTTACATACCGCTTAGATTTTTAGGGGGCAAGACTATTAAGAATTTCACGGTTGGTGCAGGCTACAACCTGGAACAAATTCCTTACATCGGCATAGGCAAAAACGTTTTTGATAATGTGGCGTTTAAATATGCCAGTAGTTTTCTCTCTTTCAGCAACGTGAGCCGGCAAGCGAGGCAGCACATAAACCCCAGGTGGGCACAAGCCATTTCCCTTAGTTACCGCAAAGCTTTTAACTTTTTTGAAACGGGTAAGTTTGTTGGTAATACAGCTTTCTATTTCCCGGGAGTTTCTAAGAACCATAGTTTGGTACTGAATGCAGCTTTGCAAAAAAGAGATTCTTTACCGGACTTTTTTAGCAATAACTTTTCTTACTCCAGGGGGTACGAAGCGCTCAATACAAGGCAGATGTACAAGCTAGCCGCCAACTATCATTTCCCATTGTTGTATCCCGACTGGGGTGTAGGCAACATTTTCTTTATTCAACGATTAAGAGCCAATGCATTCTTTGACTATACCAATGCCAGGGCAAGGGTAAATGGGTTGCTAAGAGACATTATTAACCGCAGTGCAGGTGGTGAACTTTATTTTGATGCCAAAATATGGAATGCGCTTCCAGCCAGCATCGGGGTAAGGTACAGCCATTTGCTTGACACAGATTTGCAAAACCCGCGGGCTACAGGAAGGTGGGAAATTATTTTGCCCATTAATATAATACCAGACTGATGGGCTGGGTATAAAAAAACCACACTCGTTTAATACTGCAGTTTAGTTCGTCCCGATCATTAAAGATGAGTCAGCGCTACCGAAAGGGGTTACAATTATTTTTCTGCGATAAAAATAAAAAACCGCACTCAATTAAGAATGCGGTTTTTTCGTGGGCCCACATGGATTTGAACCATGGACCCTCTGATTATGAGTCAGATGCTCTAACCAACTGAGCTATAGGCCCTGCTATTTTTTAATAACAGGTGGCAAAAGTAAGTAAATTCAGATATTTGCCGAAACGAATTTTAAAAATAATGGCTTTGCTTAAAAATATCATCCTGGATCTTGGAGGAGTGCTGCTCGACATAGATTACCAAAAAACAAAAAAGGCATTTGAGGATTTGGGTTTTGACGAGTTCGACAAAATGTATTCTCAATATAGTGCCGATGCCGTTTTTGCGCAATTGGAAACAGGAGCTATTAGCAATCCATCATTTTATGAAACAATGATGCAGCGCTCTGGTGGGCGCATAGCACAGGAGGCCGTCAGCGAGGCCTGGAACGCCATGTTACTCAATTTCAGAGAAGAAACGTTGGTCTTTTTAGAATCGTTGGCCGATAGGTATGCGCTTTATCTTTTGAGCAATACCAACGCCATTCACCTGGCAGCTTTCGAAAAGATTTTTAATGAACAAACCGGGAAAGCTTCCCTGGATAACTATTTCACAAAGGCATACTATTCACACGAAGTGGGCCTTAGAAAACCCAATGATGACATATTTGAATTTGTTTTAAATGATGCGAGTATAAATGCAGCTGAAAGTTTATTCATTGATGATTCCTACAACAACATAAATACTGCGGCACGGTTAGGTTTTCAAACTCACCTGCTACTGCCGGGGGAAAAAGTAGAGAGTCTCCAGGGGTACTGGTAGTTTATTTCACTTCTTCAAAATCGATGTAGTCGTTAGAAGACGGAGTCTTGGCATTACCATTTTTCGGTGAGGCATCGGTTACATTGCCTTTGTTAAAAGCTTGATTTTGTTGATCCTGACGCATTTTTTCCTGCATTTCGCCCACCTGATCCTTCATGCGCTTGCTGGCCCTGTACAGGGGTATGATGAATTGAAACACCAATTTATAAAGCATGTAAAATAAGAATAACTCAAAAAGAAGTTTAAAAATATTCATAATGCAAAGATATTAAGCAGGTAAAAATAATCGCTGTTAATTTTTAGGTTACCATTTGAGGGTTTGTTTGGCTGATACTTATAGATATTATATATTTGCAACGGAAAAAAGAAACAAAAAGAAGGGAACAGGGTTGTTCCCTTCTGCTTTTTACATCACTATGAGCAGTTTTAACCTGATAGAAACAGTACAGAAACTTTTATCGCCCCTACTGGAAGAGGATATTTTTTTAATTGAGATAAAGGTAAAGCCTATCAATAATATTAAGATTTACCTGGATGCAGATGCTGGCCTCGGTATAGAACGCTGCATTAAAATAAACAGGGCACTGTATAAAATAATGGAAGAAATGGGGTTTTTCCCTGAAGGTGATTTTTCGCTGGAGGTTTCCAGTCCTGGCATTGGAGAACCCTTAAAACAACACAGGCAATACCTTAAGAATGTGGGTAGAGATGTAGAGGTAACATTGCAAGACGATACCAAAGTAACAGGAACCCTTCAGGAAGCGGCAGAGAATACAATAACAGTAGTTACCACCGAAGGGAAGGGCAAAAAACTGGTGGTAAAAAACGAAGAAATTGAATTTGAAAATATCAAACAAACAAAAGTTCTGATAAAATTTTAACAACAAAAAACCCAATACCGGCGGGGGTTATCAGTGGAGCCGGTGCGGATTATGGCAAGTATTAACTTAATAGAATCATTCCAGGAATTTAAAGATGCGGAAAATATTGACCGCCCTACTTTAATGAAAGTAATGGAAGATGTTTTTAAAACATTGATTCGTAAAAAATATGGCAGCGACGATAACTTCGATGTTATTGTGAATGATCAAAAAGGTGATCTAGAGATATTTCGCCGCCGCACTATTGTAGACGATGATGATCTTTATAACACCCTTACCGAAATAGAGTACAAAGATGCCATCAAGGTCGAACCCGATTACCAGGTAGGTGAAGAGTTGTATGAGGCAGTCGATATTCAGAAAGAATTTGGCCGCAGGGCCATTCTTGCAGGCAAGCAAACACTTGCTGCACGCATCAACGATCTTAAGAAGAATATTCTTATTAAAAAATACGAAGACAGGGTAGGCGAAATCGTAAGTGGAGAAGTGTACCAGGTGTGGAAGAAAGAAGTGCTGATACTGGATGAAGATGGCAACGAAATGCTTTTACCAAAGTCTGAACAGATTCCTGCTGATTATTTTAAGAAAGGCGAGAATGTAAGGGCGGTTGTAAAAAAGGTAGAACTAAAAAACAACCAGGCTGTCATCATACTTTCAAGAACTAGTCCTCTATTTCTGGAGAAACTACTTGAAATAGAAGTACCCGAAATTTTTGACGGACTGATAGTAGTAAAGAAAATTGTAAGAGACCCAGGAGAAAGAGCCAAAGTGGCTGTGGAAAGTTACGACGATCGTATTGATCCTGTAGGTGCTTGTGTGGGTATGAAAGGTAGCCGTATACATGGTATTGTGCGGGAGTTGAAAAACGAAAACATTGATGTAATTAACTGGACTGCCAATACGCAACTGCTCATTCAGCGTTCGTTAACGCCTTCTAAAATTACTACCATAGACCTTGATACCGAGAAGATGCACGCCAATGTTTATCTTAAGCCAGACCAGGTTTCTCTTGCCATTGGGCGCCGGGGAGTTAACATTAAACTGGCATGCGAGTTGACAGGATATGAGATCGATGTATTTAGGGATAGCGAAGATGAAGTAGATGACTTCGATATTGACCTCGAAGAATTTAGTGATGAGATCGAACCATGGGTTATTGAAACGCTTAAAAAAGTTGGTTGTGATACCGCCCGCTCGGTACTGGATCTTACACCAGAAGAACTAGAACGCAGGACAGATCTTGAAAAAGAAACGATCGAAGAAGTTAGAAGAGTATTGAAAGAAGAGTTTGAGAAAGAATAATGCAGGTAGTAGGGAAAGCCAGCTTATATTACAACATAAAAAACAGAAAGCATTTACTTACCCTGTAAGTTACCTGCAAAAAACGAAGAATGTCAGAAGTAAACACACCCAGATTGATGGCGGCGGCCAAGGAGTTTAACATAGGTACTCATACCTTGATAGACTTTCTTGTGTCTAAGAATTTTAATGAAGATGAACTGAAGCCTACTACCAAGCTTTCTGAAGAAATGTACCGTGTACTGCAGGGAGAATTTCAGCAGGACAAAGTGGCAAAGCAGAAAGCCGAAATGATAGACCTGCCTAAAGGTGCAAGCGGCGATGCTAAAAAGAAAAGAGATGAGGAAGATCTTTCTATTAAAAAGAAAGAAGAAAAAGCAAAGCAAAAGGTAGAGGAAAAGCCAGTAGCGGAAGAAGTGAAGCCAGTAGAAATGGTGGAACCGGTAGTTATAGAAGAAAAGCCAGTGGTGGAAGAAACACCAGCGCCAGTACCTGTGCAAGAAAAGCCAGATGAAAAGGTGGAAGAAAAGGTAGAAGAAGTGGCGGTAAAAGAAGAGAAGAAAGTTGAGCCAAAGGAAGAAACTTCCACCATTACAAAAATAGAAGCTCCAGAACTGGAGGCTCCCAAAGTGCTGGACAAAATTGATTTGGCGGCGATTGATTCTTCCACCCGTCCTAAAAAGTCCGTTAAGAAAAAAGAAGAGCCGGCACCAGCTACCCCTGTTGCACCAGAAGTTAGCAAGCCTGCCGCTCCAGTAGCAGAACAAGTAAAAACTGTAGAGCCTAAACAAGCAGAAGAAGTAAAAGCCAGAGTGGAAGCACCACCAGCTACAACTCCTGCGCCGCTTGCTCCTGAAGCCCCGGCCAAAATTGAAAACATCTTAGCAGCACGGTTAACCGGTCCCAAAATTATGGGTAAAATCGAGTTGCCTGTTGATAGCGATACAAGGCCTAAAAAGGACGACGAAAGGCACAAGCGCAAACGTATTCCTATTTTAAAAAAACCGGGAACCCCTGGGCAACCAGGCCAGCAAGGCGGTCAACGCCCTCCTGTAGGACAAGGTGTAGCAGGCGCCCAGCGTGGCACAAGGCCACCTATGGATAACAGGAATACAACAGGTACTGGCAGGCCTCCTGCGGGCAGCAATCGTTTTGCAAAACCCGGTCAAAATACGGGTGCGAGAAGAGAAGACAAAGTAATTGATGCTAAAGAGATACAGGAAAAACTGAAACAAACACAGGCTAAATTGGCAGGCTCTGGCGGGCGTGGTAAAAGTTTGAAAGCTAAATACCGGAAAGCCAAAAGAGAGGAGATGCAAGACCATATGGGGGCTGAAGGCATGGAGGGAAACAAGCTGCAGGTAACAGAGTTTATCTCTGTGAGTGAATTGGCAAGTTTGATGGACGTGAGTTTTGCAGATGTGATAAGCAAGTGTATGAACCTCGGTATCATGGTGTCTATCAACCAAAGGTTGGAGGCAGATGTGATAGAACTGGTTGCAGGAGAATTTAATTTTGAAGTAGAGTTTATAGGTGTAGAAGACGCCGCAGAACTGGAGGAAGATGATGAAGTAGACAATCCGGAAGATCTTAAACCGAGAGCACCTATCGTTACTATCATGGGTCACGTAGATCATGGTAAAACATCTTTGCTTGATTATATTCGACATAGTAATGTAATAGCTGGCGAGGCCGGCGGTATTACCCAGCATATAGGAGCCTACGAGGTAACAACCAAAACGGGCAGGGCTATCACCTTCCTGGATACACCGGGTCACGAGGCGTTTACCGCCATGCGTGCACGTGGTGCAAAGGTTACTGATATTGCCGTGATCGTAGTAGCAGCAGATGATGCAGTAATGCCTCAAACAAAAGAAGCTATTTCGCATTCGCAGGCTGCCAATGTTCCCATGATATTTGCCATTAATAAAATGGATAGGGATGGTGCCAACCCAGAAAAAATTAAAGAACAACTTGCGGGAATGAACATCCTCGTAGAAAGCTGGGGTGGTAAATTTCAGAGCCAGGAAATAAGTGCCAAGCAAGGACTGAATATTGATGTACTGCTGGAAAAAATATTGTTAGAAACAGACATATTGGAACTTAAGGCCAACGCCAGTAAGGCAGCCTCAGGAACCATCATTGAAGCTTCCCTTGATAAAGGCCGTGGTTATGTAGCTACTATCCTCGTTCAAAATGGTACACTTCACCCGGGAGATATGATTGTTTCCGGTCAATATTTTGGTAAGGTAAAAGCTATGTACAACGAGCGCAACCAGCGCATCGACTCAGCTCCTCCTTCCACTCCTTCCTTGCTATTAGGCCTCAACGGGGCACCCCAGGCAGGCGAAACGTTCAGGGTGTTTACAGATGAAGCAGAAGCAAGAGAAACCGCTTACAAACGGGGACAAATTTTGCGTGAGCAAGGTATGAGGGCTAAGAAGCATATTACCTTAGATGAAATCGGACGTCGTCTTGCACTCGGAAACTTTAAAGAGTTGAATGTAATCATCAAAGGTGATGTGGATGGATCTGTAGAAGCATTGAGTGACTCATTACAGAAACTAAGTACCGAAGAAATTGTGGTGAAAGTGATTCACAAAGCAGTGGGTGCCATTACAGAAAGTGATGTTACCCTGGCCAACGCATCGGATGCCATCATCATTGGTTTCAACGTTAGACCAAGTATACAGGCCGCAAGAATGGCTGAAGCAGAGTCTATAGAAATTAAAATGTACTCTATTATCTACAACGCTATCGAAGAAATCAGGAGTGCCATGGAAGGTATGCTGGAGCCGGGTGTAGAAGAGAAGATACTGGGCAACATCGAAATCCGTGAAACCTATAGGTTTGATAAAGCCACCGTAGCAGGCTGTTTTGTATTGGATGGTAAAGTGGCTCGTAACAACCGCATTCGCCTGGTAAGAGATGGTATTGTAATTTTCACAGGTGAACTTGCAAGTTTAAAGCGTTACCGTGATGATGCCAAGGAAGTAACTTCCAATATGGAGTGTGGCCTGGTAATCAGAAATTACAACGACATCAAAGTAGGCGATATTGTAGAAGCATTTGAAGAAGTAGAAGTTAAACGGACATTATAAAAGTTTGTATTCAAATCATATAAAATTGTAGTGGGCAACCACTACAATTTTTTGTTAAATGCCCTTGGCTGAAAAATTAAGGCGATATACAAGTTTAAATTTGGGCAATTTTAAAAACCAGCCACCTTACAGAATGATGAAAATTAAAATAATACTTAGCAGCTTTTGTATTTTATGTGCAGGAGTTGTAATGGCGCAACCTAAGAAAGTGCTGGCAGATAAAATTGTGGCCGTGGTGGGAGACAAGATTGTTTTAAAAACAGATATAGACAATGCCTTGATTGATATGCAACGCCAGGGCATTGAAGCACCGGCTGATGCCCGTTGTTATATAATGGAGCAGTCGCTTGGTGTAAAAGCATTGGTGCTGCAGGCAGAAAAAGATTCTTTGCCTATAACGGATGAAGAAATAGATGCAGATATAGATAACCGCATCAGATATTTTATCAGCCAATACGGGTCAAACGAAGAGTTGGAACGTATTGCGGGTAAATCTGTTTACCAGCTAAAGGAAGATTTTAGAACCGGTATAAGGGATCAGAAACTGGCAACAGCCATGCGCAACAAAATTGTAGATGAAATTAAGATAACGCCCAATGAAGTGAAAGCTTTTTTTAGTAAGATGCCTGAAGACAGCCTGGCATTTTACGAAAGTGAAGTGGAAATAGGGCAGGTTGTAAGTTTTCCCAAAGCCAGTAAAGATGCAGATGATTATGCTATGGAGCAATTGAACGAGTACAAGGCGCAGGTGGAAGCGGGCAAAGATTTTAGGAACATGGCAGATCTGTATTCAGAAGACCCAGGTGTAAAACAAAATCACGGTCAGTACGAAATAAACAGGAACTCCAAAGAGTGGGACGGCATTTGGCTGAATAAAGCGTTTACATTGAAAGAGGGCCAGATAAGCAAACCCTTTAAAACGCAATTTGGCTATCATATTATACAACTCGTAAGCCGTGCCGGAGATGATGCCGTAGTGCGCCATATTTTAAAAGTCCCGCAGGTAACCAATATTGAAATAAGAGAAGGAGCATCTAAGTTAGATTCTGTAAGAGCAAAGTTAATTGCAGGCACGATTGATTTTGGAACTGCCGTTTCAAAATACAGCGACGACCCTGGCAGCAAGTTTACCGGCGGAATGTTACAAGGACCCAATGGCAATTTTTTAACCATCGATCAGCTAGATGCAGGAATGGTTACCATGCTGAAAGATCTGAAAGTGGGCGAGTACTCCCAACCCGTAGAATTTGCCGATGAAAGAGGAAGAAAAGGTTTGCGCATTGTGTATATTAAAACCCAAACAGAACCACACAGGGAAAATTTAAAAGACGATTACAGCAAGATAGCCAACCGTGCTTTAGAAGAAAAAAAGGAATCAGCATTAGAAACCTGGTTCTATAAAAAAATAAGAACGTATTATGTAATGATAGATCCTGAGTACCAGGGTTGCGATGTAATGGAAAAGTGGGTGGAAGCGTCAAAGCTTGCTACAGCAAATGCCAACAAGAAATAGGCATTGACATTAAACATAAAATTTAATTTTGCAAGCGTTCCGGGTAATTCGGAACGCTTGTTGTTTTAGAACATTTACACAACACAAAAGAATAGACCTTAATTTTAGGTCTGAACAAAAGCATACAAACATGATTGAAAAAAAGAGAATAGTTGAACAGGTGGAAGAAAATGCTCTACTCGTAGGTGTAATTCAAAAAGACCAAACGGAAATACAGGTGACGGAATATATGGACGAGTTGGCTTTTTTGGCAGAAACAGCAGGGGTAAAAACCATCAAGCGATACACACAAAAAATGCAGCGGCCCGATAGTAAAACCTTCGTAGGTAAAGGCAAGTTGGAAGAAATTAAAAACTATATTTTACTAAAAGGAAATATTACCCTGGTAATTTTTGATGATGAATTAACTGGTTCTCAAATTCAGAATATTGAAAAAGAACTCAACACAAAAACCATAGACAGGAGTGATTTGATACTGGATATTTTTGCCAGCCGTGCCCAAACTGCCCAGGCCAAAACGCAGGTAGAATTAGCGCAGTATCAATACATATTGCCCCGGCTACGTGGCATGTGGAAGCATTTGGAACGGCAAGGCGGCGGCGTAGGTACAAGAGGGCCGGGTGAAACAGAGATTGAAACGGATCGGCGTATTGTGAAGGACAAAATTACCCTGCTACGGAAAAGGCTTGCTGAAATAGACAAGCAGGCATTTACCCAACGAAAAGAACGTGGTGAGTTTATCAGGGTAGCGCTTGTTGGCTACACCAACGTTGGTAAATCTACACTGATGACCCTCCTGAGTAAGAGTGAAGTATTCGCAGAAAATAAACTGTTTGCAACGTTGGATACCACTACCCGCAAAATTGTGTTGGAACAAACTCCTTTTTTATTGAGTGATACCGTAGGGTTCATCCGCAAATTGCCCCATCACCTGGTAGAAAGTTTTAAGAGTACGCTCGATGAAGTGCGTGAAGCAGATGTGCTCATACATGTGGTAGACATATCTCACCCCCAGTACGAAGAGCAACTGGATGTGGTAAATAAAACGCTGGCAGAGTTGGGCTGCACCGATAAATCTACCATCACGGTTTTTAATAAAATGGATAAATACGAAGAGCAGGTGTTTGATGAATGGCTGGAAGAGGAAGTGAAGCAGGATATTTTTAGGGAGCTAAAAGAAAGATGGCAAACAGAAACCAAGGGCAACTGTGTATTTGTATCTGCTGTAGAAAAAACCAATCTCGATGTGCTGCGCCAAACCATTTTAAACAAAGTGAGAGAAATGTACCAGATCAGGTATCCGTATAGAGCTGAATATTTCTATTAATTCACAGCAGTACCTCATCCCCAAAATACATGCTTGAAAAAACATATACCTGGCACAAGTTGGCGGAAAGCGTTGAAGAATTGCAATTGTCTGCTGCAGGCCTGGTAGAAGTAGAGATCGCCGGTAAAAAAATTTGTATTGGTTTGCACAATGCTGTTTTGCATGGGTGCGCAGCAAAATGTCCACATGCAGGAGGTAAAATGTCTGAAGGTTACATAGATGCTATTGGCAACATCGTGTGCCCTGTTCACCGTTATAAATTTTCGTTGCAGAAAGGGAGAAATATCAGTGGCGAAGGTTATTTCTTAAAAATTTTTCCTGTGCAGCAAAGGCCAGATGGCATATTTGTAGGCATCGAAGAGAATAATCTTTTAAATTGGCTGAAATAGTTTTGATTAATTTTTTTGTAAAAACTAAAAACCCTTATTTTTGCAACCCCAATAAGGAATACCTTTTATTCCCCAAAATGGTAGCTGATTCAAACAGCATTAAAAAGTTGAAATAAATATTCCTCCTTAGCTCAGTTGGTTAGAGCATCTGACTGTTAATCAGAGGGTCGTCTGTTCAAATCAGACAGGGGGAGCTTTTACAAACCACAACTTTTGATGTTGTGGTTTTTTTATGTACTACATCTATATACTATATGCAGCCTTGGCCGACAAGTATTATGTTGGTTATTCCGAGGATTATGTTCGTCGTCTACA
>JBBSJJ010000014.1:0-50477 GCA_038257335.1 Chitinophagales bacterium
AAGTAGACGCCTTGCAAAAACATAAAGCTTACATCATTGACATATAGGGCGAACTCACATCAAAGTTATTGCCAGCAGTGCAGTTTGAAACAGCAGCCTGCGGTTCCTATCAGCAGAGGTTACGTTTGACGGATTTCTATTTGTCTTTTTGTTGTTATTTTGTTGTTTAGTTTTTCAATCAGCTTTCAGTTCCGGGGCTTGAGCAGTAATGAATCCCCTGCCTTGAGTAATTTTCAATCGTTGTACACAACTTAGTATGCACTTCAAAACTTCCATTCACCGGTTGTTGGGACATTTAAAAATGAAAATTTTTCAGTTAACATTACTGTGTCTTATATGTGTTGTCAAAAGTTATGGTCAAACAGTTGCCAAAAATTATTACGGTAGAATAAATGTAGAAATTACAAAAGAAAAAAAAACAAAAAATTCTCGCACCAAAGTGATTATTAGGTCAGCTTTTCCTGCTGGTGATTCTGCCTGGGTAAAATCTACTGAGAAAAATATTAATGAATCAATTGAGGCAGGCAAGAGGGTCAGAAAAGGAAAATATATTGTTTCAGTCAAGTTTATTTTTAGTAAAGATGGTAGCTTATCTGATATTCTTTGTGAAAGCGATCCAGGCTTTGGAATTTGCGAAAAAGTTGTTAGTGTACTTAAAAAAACTAAAAAATGGACCCCTGCTCCTCAAGCAATTGAGGTAATGGAGTATCGTATAACGAACCAATAACCTTCTAAGCTGAGTAACTACTAGTGATTGGGATAGGCTGCACAAAACATGTACTGTTTAAAAAACCCAGACTTTTAACCGATATGTTGACTTACCAGGGTTTTCGCCAAGCTCTGCCCAAATCTAAAATCTAAGTAGCGAAAACCCGATGCTTGACCAGTGTTCTCTTGTTATAAAGACATCCCCAAATTCTTGAAACCTAACCGGATTCACAATATTATTATCAACAGGAAAAAGTATTACTCTCCTGATGTTGAAGATTATTCGCACAGCGGGGCTACGCAACAAGATTTTGATGGTTGTAAGATTATAAGTGCGAAAACCCCGCCGCGATAAAATAAAAAGTTAAAGGCTTGTGTAAAGTGTGCTGCCAGCGCATCCATTCCTATAGTCACTAAACCAACACATTTTACTGATGAGAAAATTATGCCTGCTTGCCAGCCTCCTCGTTCTTGGTTTTAATGCCAGCTTTGCTGCTGATGAAAAAAATACCGTGAACGCTAATATTAAATCGGTGACGGTTTACCGGAACGGTGCCGAACTTCAGCACAGCGCCAGGGCGAGTCTGAAGCAGGGCAGCAGTGAACTTACCATCGAGGGTATCAGCAATGCTATTGATATCAACAGCCTGCAGATAAATTGTCCCTCCGCCATTACCATCCTTGGGGTAGAGTTCAGCAACCAATATCTTACCAATGAAATGGCGAACCCTGCCATGAAAAAGCTACAGGATTCTGTAGAATCCGTTGGCTCAGAAATAGAAAGGATAAATATTTCTATCACCACTACAGAAGATCTTATATCAGTTTTAAAATCGAACAAAGAAATAAAAGGTTCTCAAACGGGATTGAGTGTGGCCGAGCTGGTGAAGCTGATGGATTATTATAAACTCAAATCTACGGAGTTGCAAAACGATCTTTCTGCATTGAAAATTAAAAAGCAAAAGCGGGCAGCGCTCCTGGAAAAATTATCCAACCAGGTAGAAGAAGAACAAAAGAAAAATACCCGGTCTGCGGGTAGAATCATTCTGCAGCTGTCTGCAGCCTTGCCGGGCGAGAATGAATTTACTATTTCTTACCTCACTCAAAATGCTTACTGGACGCCCTATTACGACATCAAGATCGAAAGCGTAACAAGTCCATTAAAAATTATTTACAAAGCAAAAATCAGCCAGTCAACAGGGATAGATTGGAAGAAAGTAAAAATGAGTTTATCTACCTCCACTCCATCGCAGTATGGTGCAGCACCATTATTAAAAAGCTGGTTCCTGGGCTATATCAACCCGGTTAGTGTGATGGAAAGAGATCTTAGCAAATCCAATGAGATGCAATCAGCTTTGCAGGAAGTAGTAGTAACAGGATATGGTACTGGAAGTCCAGGGGCAGACAGTAAAATTAAATTAAGAGGTGCTAGTAGCTTCAATGGCAATAATGCCCCAATCTATATCGTGAATGGTGCAGAAATGGGTGCTGCAGATTTTGCCAGATTAAATCCGAATGCCATCAAAGAAATAAATGTTCTGAAAGATGCTTCGGCCACAGCAATATATGGTTCGAGAGCAGGCAGCGGTGCCATTGTAGTTACTTTAAAAGAGGGCCTGGAAGATTATGTGTCTGTAGCAGACAATGAATTGGATGTTACCTACGATATAGACATGCCCTATGATGTGCCCACCAATGGCAAACAGCAAATAGCTACTATCAAAGAGGCAAGCGTAAACGGTTTGTTTAAATTTTATGCCGTACCTAAGTTGGATAAGGATGCGTTCTTGTTAACTGAAATCAGCGAATGGGAAAAATTGAACCTGCTGGCCGGCGAAGCCAACATTATTTTTGAAGGTACTTATGTGGGTAAATCATTCATTGACCCGAACAGTACCAACGATACCTTGAACCTCACGTTGGGCAAAGACAAAAGGGTGGTGGTGAAAAGAGAAAAGCTGGCAGATTTTAGCAGCGTAAAATTCCTTGGGTCTAATAAACTACAAATTATTACGTATGAACTAACGGTAAAGAATAATAAAAAAGATGCCATTAGTTTCATGCTGAAAGATCAGTATCCCATCAGCACCAATAAAGAAATAGAAGTAGAGCTACTGGATAGCGACGGGGCTGCCATCAACACAGAAATTGGCGTGCTCACCTGGAAGCTGCAACTGGCGCCGGGTGAAAGCAAAAAAGTGCGCATCAGTTACAGCGTGAAATATCCCAAAGGAAAACTGTTGAATTTGAATTAAGCAGTTGCAGCAATAAAACTATTAAGCGTGTGGGTTTCGCCCATAAAAATCTAATTAGTTTGATGTAAGGTTCGGTAAAAGCCCGCTAGAACAAAACCGGTTTAATCACTCCTTAACTGTGAGGCCATGTTAAAGTTTATTATTATTTCTTTTTTAATATCCAATGTTCTTGGATGTAATACATCTAAAGTGAAACTTTTTGATCAATGTGAGTTTACAAAAAGCATATCTATAAAACTTAAAACAAGTAAATTCACTAACAGAGTTTCCTTATTAATCTTGGTGGCCAACCATCATTCCGAAACAATTTTATTGAGTAAACCTACTTGTTATTCAAATGTTCACTTGCAGTTATTTGAGATGGATGGAAGATCTGTGCCATATAATTTAAGGATACGTCCGGATTTAGATTGTAGGAGAACTTTCGCTATTGTCAAAGCCAATGAGGTTTCGTTTTTTTTATACGATTTTATGCTTTCTGAACTTTTCCTTACTAAGCCGAAAAGTTCCTATAAATTAAAGCTAGTGTATGATGGATTCGTAAAGAATTCGGGCAGCACCAAGTCTTGCCCCACTAAAATATCCTGTGAGCAGATTATCAAAATAGAATAAAGCGAACAACGAGTTGAAGGTTTAATTGAAAACTTTTAAAGTAAAAATTAGATTACCAATGCCTCACTCAAATTTTATTTTCGTCAACGAAAATCTCTCCATCTGGTCACAATGTGAGGGGAGAAACCGGAAATTATTTTATACAAAACCTGTGGTTTAAAATATTAGGAAGTTACAAAAAGAACTCCTGCTTCCTATAGTGGGTTGATTAATTAAAATCGGAACCATTGTTTCTCCTCACTATTTATCAGTCACTGTCAAACTCCTGTAACCTTCATGGTGGCTACTTTCAGGATATTTGTGTTGCCTGTCGTTTTGCCGAAAAGTATTGTTCAAAATGTACCTCACCCTCTTTTTTGTGGTTTGCAGCTCTTTGGCATCCAAGAGTATATATCAAACTTGAACAGTCTTATTAAAGTTGTGTAAGGCAAATGTTTAATTAAAGATTGGGGCAACGTTATCCAATAAACGAATAATTATTTTCACATATAATTATGATTTTAAATATTTGTTGACTACATTTAATTTTTATACCTCTTTACCACCCGCAAATTTCAGTTTACTCCACCCCACACAATAGTGTGATTTTTTTTTTTTAATTCATTACCGGCGTATAATATCCCGCCTGGCTAAGCCCAACTATTCTTGTTTCTGCAGCAAGACATTTCGTTTTGCCTGATACTATACTTATGCCCCAGGAATACTGTTTATTCATCTTTAAAAAAATGCTTTATGCGTAAAAGTTCCATCCTTATTATTCTCGTAATTCTTTGTATGAATGCCATGAGCCAAATAGCTCCAATGGGCATGAAATACCAGGCTGTGGCCAGGGATCTCGTCGGGTCTGTGTTGGCTGACAAACAAATAAACCTGCAGATAACGCTTGCCAGCAACAGCAACAACAGCTGGACGAATTATTACACGGAATCACATACGGTAAAAACAAGTAAACTTGGATTGTTTACCCTGGTTTTGGGAGAAGGTAAACCCGGCCTTGGCACATTTGGTGAAGTACCGTGGAGCACACAGGATATTTGGATGGAAATAGCATTAAAAACCAATGGCAGCTATGCTGCAATAAGTAATAGCAAGCTCCTGGCGGTGCCCTACGCTTTTCACGCACTTACTGCCAATGAACTGGTAAATACAAATGCAAATGCAAATAGTCTGGATGGAATTCCCTCCAACACATGGTCTACTTTTGGTAACCGTGGCACAAGCCCAACAACAGACTTTCTGGGGACGAGTGATTATGTGGACCTGCTTATGATAACCAATAATATGGAAAGGCTGCGGATACTAAGCAACGGAAATATCCTGATCAAACGAAGCCTTGAGATTGGTGCCAATTTAAAAGTAGATTCTTCCGTTGTACTAAATGATAAAGCTGGTACAACCATCAACAAAGGGCCGTTCACGGTGTCGCAAAACAGTCCCACTTTATTGTCGGGCACACTCGATGTAGACCTTGCTACAGATTTAAATGCTTCCTTAAATGTGGACGGACCAGTTGACTTAAACAGCACACTAAATGTAAACAATCAGCAGGCTACCAAACTCACCGGATCATTGCAGGTGGAAGGTGTAACTACCTTGCTTGATTCATTTTATGTAAGCGCCAGTAAACCTTCTACACTCAGCGGATCTCTTCGGGTAGACTCTAACGCCATATTCAGGAATTATGTGAAGCTCACCAATGCAGCGTTGCAGCAGGACACCTCTTCATTGGTGCCAACGGGCGCTTTGCAGGTAGCAGGCGGTGCAGGTATTGGTGGCAACTTAACGATTGGTGGCAGTGCTAAAATTGGTGGAGGTCTTTCGTTGGGCAACCTGAAAGTAACCGATACTACTTCGTCTACCAGTCCCACAACAGGCGCTATGACTGTGGCTGGCGGAGTAGGAATAAACAAACAATTGTACGTAGGCGGAAAAACTGTGATCAATAATAGCATGGAAGTAAAAGCCGGCGACGGCCAGGTGATTATAACTGGTGGTACAAATGGTGCAGAAGATGTGACGGCGGCTTACCCGCTGGTGGTAAACGGAAAAACACAGGGTATTGAGGTGAAACTGACTGCAACCGGTTTACCGGCAGGCAGTAACAATTTCATCACTTTCAAAGATAATAATAACGTTGTTAGAGGCAGGATTGAGGGGCAGACTACAGCGGAACTAAACGCCGATCCATGGTATCGCTGGGATGTAGCCAGTTACACGTTGTTTGTGGTTTTTGCAGGTGTGGACGTTGGTCTTGCTATTGGAGAACTTGTTGCTGCGGTATCTGATTTCCGGCTTTGCACCGGCTTAGGTATTTGTGTAGCTACGCCTTCCATTGGTACCATAGTGGTAAAAGCACTGGTATTGGCGGCTAAGATCGTTTACCTGGCGCAACAAACGGTAAACCTTGTAGGGTATGTTTCTAATACGCAGAATAATATCGGCGTAAGTTACTCTTCCGGAGCAGGTGATTATGCCGAGTGGTTACCCAAAACTATCAGTAGTGTAAAATTATTACCCGGTCAGGTTGTTGGTGTGCAACAGGGTAGAATTAGTTTGCGTACGCAGGGTGCTGAAAGGGTACTGGTTATTTCAACCAATCCCATTGTATTGGGAAATACGCCAGATGTGGGCAAAGAAATGTTGTACGAAAAAGTTGCATTTCTTGGCCAGGTACCGGTGAGGCTTACCGGAAACGTAAAAGCAGGAGATTACATACTAGCCAGTAATAATAATGATGGACTCGCTATTGCCAAAGACCCTAAAGAAATGACTATTGATGATCTGCCAAATTTCATAGGAATTGCATGGACAGGTTCAGACCAGGCAGGAGCAAAAGCCGTTAAGGTTGCAGTGGGTTTATCTTCCGCTGACCTGAAAACCATGGTGCAAAAAATTCATAAGAAACTGGATACTCATGACACAGAATTGAATGATCTTAAAAAACAAATTAACGCCAATAATGCCATGCTAACTAAGTTGCTCCCAGGCTATAAAGCAACCGATCTAGAAGTAGAGCAACTCACCAAAGAGCTTACTACAGCTACTGCTTCAACGCCAGTGAAACAAACTCCGGAAGTACGTGTGCCGGTAAAAGAGTCTACAAAAGTATTTGCACAAACAGAAATATTTAAGAGCGATATTTTTCGGGTCATGGGCGAAAAATTAAAAAACAAGGAAGGCAACAGGTTACCCGAAATGGATGATGCACTTGTAACAAATTTATTAGAGTGGGGCGGTAATTATGCAAAATCTGATATGGGTGAAGATGGCGCAGCCAGCATGAACATTTTAAATGACAAATTGAAAAGCGATCCTGCCTTTAAAGCCGAATTATACAAAAAAATAAAAGATACTTACAATAAAAAGGTTGCTGAGTATAGTGTATTGCCTAAAGAATAGCAACTGGTGGTGATATTGTAAAGCTTTTATTTTTCAAACATCAAATGTTCAAAATGCTTTTATATAAATCAGTTAAGCTTAAGATCGGATTGATAATGCTGGCGGCCTTTATTTGCGGCGAAGTAAGTGCACAAAAAACTGCTGTTCTTCCGGCCAATAATAGCTTCTCTTCACTCGTATCGCCACAAGGAGCGGTACGGTACCAGCGGCAGTTTTACCTGGTCAAGGCAAACGAAACCCAACATTCGGGCCTCGCAACGGGTATGACAATAAGTTCAATTGGGTTCAATATTGCCGTGGCTCAGCATATTCCCACTAAGGGGTTGTATCGTGTGTATCTTCAAAATACAAGTGACAAGATAAGCCGGATGGACACCAGCTGGACAACGCTCCATCAACCCGGTACTACACTTTACCTCAATAGCCTGAACCCCGGTGATTATGAATGGCAGGTACGTGCTAATTGCAACAATTCTTCTGTTTTCAGCCCTTTGGCGTATTATGAACTCAACGGTGATACCTGTAAAATACCCACCAATCCCCTGACAACAAATGTTACCAGTAGTGCAGCAAGATTACAATGGACATTGCCCGCATACAATACGGGAACCTACAAAGTAGAATACAGTGAGAGAGATGTAGAAAACTGGATCACAACAACTACGTCTGCTAATTTCCTGGATGTTGACGGGCTCATGCCAGCCACTTCCTATCAGTGGCGTGTGAGTACAGTGTGTGCAGGAGATAGTACAAAGTCAGCGCTCACTTATTTTGATACCAATCCCATAAGCAATTGCAATAATCCTTCAGGTTTAATGGTGAGTATTTTGAATGATACTACGGCTTCCATTTCATGGGCTCCAGCCATGGGTGCACGGCGCTATGATGTGCTATATCGCCGGACCAATACTGAACAATGGACTTCTACCATCTCTTTCGGAGCAACAACCAACCTCCCAAATCTGAAAGCCGGTACCAATTATGATTGGAAAGTGAGAACAGTTTGCGACAGCGCAACCTATGGTGATTTTGTAAATGGAAATGCATTTTTAACAACAGGTGCGCAAGCCTGTTATCCACCGGAGAAACTGGTAGCCGATTCGCTAAACAATAATTCGATTAAACTTTCCTGGTCAGCGTCGGCAGGCGCCACTTCTTACCAGGTAAGGTACCGTTTAAAGGAAACCATCTCCTGGACAAATGCCATAGCGGGCATGACAATAGTGCACAATGATAGCATCAACATTCCTGATACTACAGGAAGGTATGATGTTCAATTTGCAAATGGCGACGCATTTAATTTTACAGGCGGGGGAGTGTACGTGGCATTTGAGTACATTGATAGTACCGGTGCTTTATCAACAAAAAATACTTCATTAGCCAATTTTCAGAACAAAGCATTGAAAGATACAGCCGGCAGGGATTCATTAAGAATTGTACTAAGCCTGGGTGCCGTATCTGCAAATAATTTACCACCCATTTTAACTGCAGGCAATTCACGGCCTGAAACCTGGTTTGGTTCAAATGCCCTGGCAGACAGCGTGTCAGTGCTGGCTGTATATGCCATGGGGCAGCAGGCCATACCATATGGTAACCCCGGAAAAATAAGTGCATTGGTAAGAAATTATACCAATAGTAACAAGCCCTATGCTGTAACGTTGCAGGTAAAAGATACTTCAAACAATATAAAGAATACCCAGGTAGTAAATGCTATCGTGAAAGCTGATTCGCTTTTACATATAGATTTTAATGACTGGTTGCCTGCTGAGTATTCGAAAGATTCTGTTATAGTCTCCATTGCGGCCCAGGCAAATGAGAATGTAGTAAATAACAATCGTAATTATTACCTGCAAAACGTAAATAGTAGCCTCTTAGGCTATGATGATGGCACGGGTGCCGTTAGCGCTGCAGGAATGGATACCGCTACCGGTATCATTATGGCAAAACATATAATGAACGGGTGCGGTGCTGTGAGTAGTGCACAGATTTACCTGGATGCGTCGGCTGCAGGGCATCCCGTTTATGCAGTCATCCTGGATACTAGTGGAAATATCCTGGCGGCCTCAGCAGCATTTACTCCACAGTCTACTGACAATGGTTACCATTCTTTTTATTTTACAACAGCTGTAAAGATTGCTAATAACACCCCGTTTTTTATTGGTCTTGCCCAGCCGGACAGTTCCACAGGATATTCCCCTGTAGGTGTGCAATATGAGTTTGGTTATACACGGGATAGTGCCTATTTCAGGGCCGCCCTTGACGGAAGTAGTATTACTGACCACCCACTGCCGGGCAGATTAATGATAAAGGCTGAAATAGTACCCGAAGCTGATGCTCCGTATATTCTCGGTGAGTCTGTTTTGTGTGCCGGCAGTACAAATGTGCTGAGTGCAGCAGGCATCCGCCAGCGTTTTGCAAACAGTGTTGTGGCATTCAGTTCGCAGAATACTGCCACACAATTTGGCGCTGCCAAGGCACTTGGTACACCTGATGTGCATCCCACTTATGGTATCAACCCTGATGCCTGGATGAGCAAAACAGACGATGGCCAGCGGGAGTACATTGTGTTAGCCTTTGCCAACCCTGATTCTATCAACTTTGTTGATATTTATGAAACCTTTAATCCTGGTGCCGTTGATACCGTGTACGTAAAAGACGAAGCAACAGGGATTTTTCATATGGTGTATTCAAGTACGGTTACAGAAGGCAATGATTCAATAGCACGCATACAACACCTTACTTTCCCACTTACCGATTTTAAAGTAGACGAGGTGCGCATTGCAATGAACTCTCCTGTTAAAAAAGGATTCAGCAGTATTGATGCTGTTAGTATTGGCAGGATAGATTCTGTACCATCTTTTGCTTCTTATGAATGGACGAGGAGTGTAGGTAATTCACAGGTATTTGCAGGTAACACTGGTACACTAAATGCCACTAACCCGGGAACGTATATTCTAAAAGTGCAGACAAGCGGAGGATGTAGTGCCTCTGTAACAAAGGTTTTAACCACACCGAGCCAGGTAGTGCCGGTGATTACTGCAGGGGGAGCATTGTCATTCTGTATCGGCGATAGTGTAAAGCTTCGGTCTAACAGGAAAGGTGGAAACACCTGGAGCACGGGGGCAACAACAGACAGCATCTATGTAAGTACATCCGGAACCTACTGGGTAGAATTTAATGATGGGAGTGGTTGCGGGCAGTTACGTTCAGGCGACGTGCAGGTTACGGTAAATAGTTTACCCGTTGTTTCCATTTCAGGTGAGCCTGGTATTTGCTTAAATGCAACTACCACACTAACTGCAAGCGCTACCGGCACTGGTAATTCCTATGAATGGTCTACAGGGTCTATTACAGCGGCCACTGTAATTTCCAATCCATCTGCGGTATCAGTGAAAGTTACTGACATAAATGGTTGCAAGAACACTGTCAGTACCAGCACATTCAGGGCGCCAGATCCTTTGCCTAAAATAAAAGGCGTTTTAGGATTTTGCTTTGGAGGATCTACCACACTCGATGTAGCTGCTGGTTTTGCCAGCTACCTGTGGAAGGATGGTGCAACCGGGCTTTCAGTTGCTGTAAATACCATAGGTAAGCAATATTTAACAGTCACTAATAGCTATGGTTGCAAGGGAACCGATACGGTAAACGTGCTCCATTTTCCAGGGCCTAAACCACGTATTACGGGTAACTTATCCATTTGTGCAGGAGAGCCTACTACCTTGAACGCCGGCGGAGGTTATCGTTCTTACTTATGGTCTACAAACGAGACTACGCAAACAATAACGGTAAACGATCCGGGCATCTATACGGTAACAGTTACTGACGAAAATGTTTGTACGGGCACCATAAGTACACAAACTAAAAAGGATTCACTGCCACCAAGGCCGGGCCCGATCGGTGGATCAAATTCCGGCGTTTGCAATTCACCAGGCACGGTGTTTACTATCGCATCAGTGCCGGAGGCTACCCATTATGTATGGTTCATGCCACAGGGAGCTACAATTGTTTCCGGCCAGGGAAGTACGTCAGTGGTTTTATCTTTTGATAATACATTCAGTTCCGGTTTTATTGCCGTTGCTGCATCCAATGCATGTGGCCAAAGTGGGGACCTTGTACCAAGGGTTTTGCCACTCAATGTTTTGCCGGCAAAACCTTCAGAAATTTCAGGTAATGCATTCGGTATCTGTAACAGCACGCAGACATTCACTACACCAATTATCAATTCAGCCACAACTTACGAATGGACAATTCCTGCAGGAGCTACCCTAATAAGCGGGCAGGGTACCCGCACATTAAACCTGTCATTTTCTTCTTCCTTCACTACAGGTACTTTATGTGTAAGAGCAGTAAATGGCTGTGGCAAAAGTGAGGCTACCTGTATAACAGTAAGTGGTACCGCCGCCATGCCAGCCAGCATTACCGGCCCCGCTGCAGTGTGCTTTAAAGATAGAAATTTCAATTATAGTACGACAGCTGTGTTTGGAGCAACCAATTATAGCTGGACGGTACCAAAAAATGCCACCATTATATCGGGACAGGGTAGTACATCTATCGTGGTAAAATTTGCTTCTTTAAATGGCAATGTTACCGTGGCAGCAAATACAGCCTGTGGCCAAAGTGCACCCAAGTCTATGTTTGTGATAACTGAAAATTGTGCTAATGGAATTGTTCAGTCTCAGCGACCGGTATTTGTACCAACGGCACAAATAGTTTTATCGCCGGAAGTATTAGCGAACGCCGGAGATATAAGTGTGCTGGATAAAATGCAACTGGAGTGGACATTGGGAGAGCCGATTATTGAGGCTTTAGCGTCAGAGAAGCAATGGTACACCCAGGGCTTTCATCAGCCGCTCATTGTGGTACCGGTAAAAATGGATGATACAAGATTTGTGAAAATTGCTATTGCTCCCAACCCGGTTTACAGTATTTTGAATGTGAACATACAGTCTGATGAGGAGGAAGTACTGATGCTGCACCTGATGGATGTAAATGGAAAGAAGTTGTATCAAAAAACGATCAGTGCGGGTCTTAAAACTATCCAGATTGATCTTGGAAGGTACAGTAACGGAGTTTACTTGCTCAGGGTAGAGAACAGGAAAGGAGAAGTAAAACAAACCTTTAAAGTGGTGAAGGTATCCTCCTGACTTGTCCGGCCTCCATTTGTTTCAAAAAGCAGGTATTGAATACTAGTTAGTTATGGTCTAAATTTTGTAATTTGACCGCACTAACAGCTGTTTATGTTACATATCAGAGTGATAAATACCAAAGGATTATCTCGTGCAGTGCAGGTTATCAGATATAGTATTAACAAGCGCATTATAGTAAAGCATATTGGTTCTGGGAAGACAGACGATGACATTGCTTCGCTTTGTGAAGTTGCCAGCCAATATATTAAAGATGCAGAAGTTCAAATGCCTCTTTTTCCTGATCAAGATAGTCGTAAAAATATCCTGTTGCTAGAGCAGTGTGAGTACCTTGGATTTTACTATAGTTTTCTTTACGATATACTTTATAAAATACAAGCGCAGATTGGGTATATCCCTATAACCGATATACTGCTTACTGATCTTGTCATAATGCGTATCGTAGAGCCTGCATCAAAGCTCAGGTCCATCGAATTGATAGAAACCTATTTTGGGATCAGCCATCGCCGCCAGCGTTATTATGAATCGGCCTTACAATGGCTAAATCTAAAAAAGCAAATCGAAAAGCAAACGCTGCAATTTGCAATAAAAGAATACAAGTTTGACTTCTCCTTATTATTTTACGATGTTACTACTTTATACTTTGAAACCTTTGAATCTGATGAGTTACGTAAGCCAGGCTTTTCTAAAGATGGTAAATCGCAGCAACCTCAGATTTTGGTTGGGTTAATGGTAACACCAGAAGGCTTTCCGGTTTCCTATGAAATCTTTCCAGGCAATACATTTGAAGGTCATACGATACTACCTATCATCAAGTCGTTTATAAAGGAGCATAGCGTTCAGCATTTTACAGTGGTAGCAGATGCAGCTATGATAAGCAGTGTAAATATTGAAGCTTTGCAAGAAGCTAAGATAAACTACATCGTAGGAGCTCGGCTGGGTAATATATCTAAAGACTTATTTTCAGAAATCAATATAAAGCTAAGCAGAGCGGATGGTAATATCATTAGAATTAAAACAGACAAGGGATACTTGATTTGTAGCTTTTCAAAAAAAAGATATGCAAAGGATAAGTTTGAAATGGACAAACAGTTAGAGAAGGCAGAAAAGCTACTCAAGCAACCGTCAAAAGTTAAAAATGTAAAGTTCCTAAAAGATGACAATAAAAAAGTAGAGCTCAACTTAGCACTCATAGCAAAGACAACGGCATTGCTTGGCGTTAAAGGCTATTATACCGACATAGAAGAATCGATAGCCAATAATAATACAGTAATAGAACGCTACCACGAATTATACAAAATAGAACAAGCCTTTCGAGTGTCCAAAAGCGATTTACAAACACGACCCATCTTTCACTTTAAGGAAGAACCAATAAAACTCCATATGCTCATATGTTTTATGGCTTTGACTGTCTCAAAACACATAGAACTGAAAACTGCAACATCTATAAGAGCCTTTCTCACAATGTGCAAAAAGGTAAGCGATGCAAGAATATTAGATAAAACAAAAAATAAGGAAATCAGAATGAGGACTGCAATACCAAAGCTATTAAATGACAAATTAAAAAGCTTGAACTTACCGCACTAAATCGGACAAGTCAGGAAAACAAACCTTTAAAGTGGTGAAGGTATCCTAAACAACAAATTCTTCCGGATAGTACTTAAAAAAGCAACGCTTTAAAAAGCGTTGCTTTTTTAGCGCTAAATGGGCTTTTATATAATCAACATCCCTCAGACACTTCATAGAATATCATGTCTTCCCAGCCAAAATCTCCCGCACAATTTTTAAATGATGCCGGGTATGAATTTCCATAAACCGGGTGGCTTGTTTTAATTTAAGGTCGCCAAAATAGGGATGCGCAAAATATTGGTTCGGGTTCAACCCATCCAGTTTTGCTACCAGCTTACCCAGTTCCTGCAACTGGTTTTGTAAAGCCGCTTCGCTTATATCCGTTGGCAATACTGTCTTTGGTGCCCTGCCTTTTCCCCTTGGAATATTATTGCTGGTAAAAACAATCAACCTGGAAAAAGAGAAAATGCGTTTGTAGCCGGCCGGGTCAGATGCTGCGATGGTTTCTATGATCCTCGTAAGGGTGAGCATGCAGTGCGACAAATGCCAACCTGCGGAGACCTGCGAGACCCGGCTATTTATGGTGGCAAAGGCCGGAAGATGCTGCTCAATTTCTGATAACTGTGCAGTAAGTTTTTGTATTTGCTTATTCATTATCATGGCTGTTATTAAGGATAATCCGGGCAGTGGCCGATCTTCTACGGCATGGAGCTAAAGAAGACTCAGCAGAACCCGTTGTCTCTTCAAATGTAACGAATTGGCCTTGTAAAGAATCAGCATACCTCATGCTTTGAATACAGCATTTTTTTTTAAAACTGTCAGAAGTAAAGACATCTAAAAAATCGATAACCGGCTTTGCTTAATTATAGGAATCTTTTAATGGCATTTTGGCCAATGATAGATTGCAGCACTGCTTCTGCATAAGTTTTGCCCACAGGCAATTAAATTTTTTTCAGCAAAATCGAACTGCTGGCTACTGAGGTTATTTTTTGCTTATTTACCATATGTGTTCGGGATATCCTGGTAAAAACGGAGGATGGTAATTGCTGTTCCAGGTTTTTCAAACTAACCAGGGCAATTTTTTTATCGCCATCCTTCAAAAATATATTTACAAAATCACCCAACGACTCTACATATAATACGTCCGCATAATTGATCCTGACATAACTGTTTCTGTCTTTGATAAAAAAAGAAGCCTCACCGTCTTTTTTAAACCCTTCATTAGGAGGTATCACATTTTTTCAACTCCAGCAGTTGGCGTGCTTTTTCGATGGCACTTAGCAGCCTTTGCGTGGCTACAGGTTTTACCAGGTAATCTAAGGCGTCTACTTCAAAAGCGTCTGCAGCATAATTGCTATGACAACTTACGAAAATAACCATGGGTAAAACAGGCAGGCTTTTAGCCAACTCAATACCGGTGAGACCGGGCATTTCAATATCCAGTATAAGGAGGTCTGGCTGAAATTTTTTTAACTCTCCTAAAGCAGCTACAGCACTATCGCACACTGCCAGGCAGAGCAGGTCGGGCACAACCGCAAGTTGGTGAGAAATAATTTCCCGGTACGATGCGTCGTCGTCTGCAATACGGTAAGTAAGCATTTGGATCTCATGAAAGGCTGCAATAAATGGTTTCCTCCATATACCTATCAATTGTATATCCAAACACTCCATCCATCTACTAAAAACCCACTTTTATCTATTATCCGCTTTTTATAAACCAAAAACTCTTTATGTTCGCATCGGTTTTTCATAGGATATTGGATTTTAAACCGGGGTTGAATTTCTATTCACGCCCCCGATTTTTTTAAAACTAAGTTTCCCAATTAGATATCATTTTAAACGTAAATATTTTGGTTTTGCAGATTTTATGCAAACCAAAAAGCCATCCCGTTCTTGCAGGATGGCTTTTTATTTTGGGTAAGCTTGGTTATTTGGTGTTGTATTTCTTCTTATACCTTTCGTTCAATTGCTTGTGCTTATCATTTAAGTCAATGTCACGGCCTTGTATAAACGCTTTTGTCACAATGCTGCTTTTCATGTCCAATATATCGCCTTCGCTGATGATGATATTGGCATCCTTACCAACCTCAATACTCCCTGTGCGGTCTGCAATGCCCAATATTTTTGCAGCATTCAGGGTAATGCTGGCAAGTGCTTCTTCTTTACTAAGACCATAGCTGGCGGCAGTGCCTGCATTGAACATCAGGTTGCGGCCAGTTGTTTGTCCATCTTCATCCGTAATGGCAAATAGCACACCTGCCTGCTGCAATACAGTCGGCGTTTTAAAAGGCTGATCCACATCATCATCTTCTGATGTAGGCAGGCTATGCAACTGTTGGAGTATTACAGAAAGGTTGTTTTGTTTCAACAACTCTGCCACCTGGTAGCTTTCACTGCCGCCTACGATGGTAACATCAAAGCCAAACTCTTTTACAAAATCGATCGCTATCAACATCTCTTTTACAAGGTTGCAATGAATGAACAGTTTTTGCGACTTGTCAAACAAACCTTTTACCGATTCAAATTTGAGATTGGTTGTCGGGTTCTTTTGTGCCTCGTATAATTTGGCTTCTCTAAAAAAAGCTTTTACTTTTTCTATTCTGTCCATGGCTGCCTTCAGTGGGTCTGCATCTGGTTCCCTGCCAGCCCGGGGAGCACCCTCACGAGGCCTGTTAAACAGGGATGGCATGTAAAAATGCATGGCGCCATTTTTATGGTACACTGCTTCTTCATAACTCCAGGCATCAAACTGCACTACGCTGCTGCTGCCAGCCAGTAATTGACCAGAAGGAATGATGTTGGCCAACAGGATGCCGTTGCTTCTTAAAGTATTGATGATTTTAGATTCAGTATTATAAGCCACAATGCTTTGAATGTTCGGATTCAATTCTCCTAACTCGTTAAAGTCGTTGCTGCCTTTTACCTGGCTGCCAATTTCTTTCAAACCAATATTTGTGTTGCTTAAGATGAGGCCCGGGTACACATGCTTGCCTGTAGCGTCTACTACCGTAGCATCGCCTGTGGGTGCAGAAATGTCTGTTCCTATTTTTTCAATTTTTCCTTTGTTGATCAATACGCTTGTATTGGAAAGCACCTGGCCGGCACCTGTGTGTACGGTGCCGTTTTTTATAAGCACCATGCCATTAAAGGCCGGCGCCGGATAGATGGTCTCTTGTGCGGCTGCGCCAAGGCAGCAAACCAGTGAAGAGAATATGCTGATGTATTTTTTCATTTTAATGATTTGATTTTTTACTTTGATAAAAAGAAAAGAATTTAAGTGCAACGGCCATTAACTACCGCAGTTCATGTGCGTCTTCAATAGTCATTAGTCCATGGCTGTGCGCATGATCTTCGCAGGCATTTACTTTTCTCATACTCGGCATAGCCGGGCTTACAGCGCCACCGGTTTTCTTTTCATCCAGCATTTTTTGAACCAGCCTGTTTCTTTCTGCAGCCACCTGTTTACGCAATTCTTTGTCTTTTTCTCTGTCGAAATATACAATGCCATCTACCAAAGTTTTTTCTGCCTTTGCATAAATACTAAGCGGATGGTCGCTCCACAATACCAGGTCAGCATCTTTGCCAGCTTTAATACTTCCTACTGTCTTGTCAATGTGTAGCATCACGGCAGGATTAAGCGTTACCATTTTAAAGGCATCTTCTTCGCTCATACCGCCATACTTAACAGACTTGGCAGCTTCCTGGTTTAAGCGGCGGGCCATTTCTCCATCATCACTGTTGATGGCTACATTAACGCCTACATTGTGCATGATGGTAGCATTGTAAGGGATGGCGTCCTGCACTTCTAATTTATAGGCCCACCAATCGCTGAAGGTAGATGCCGCAGCGCCATGAGCTTTCATTTTATCTGCTGCTTTATATCCTTCCAGTATATGCGTAAATGTGTTGATGGTAAAACCAAACTGTTCAGCCATTCTCATGGTTTCAATTATTTCGCTTTGCACATAACTGTGGCAGGTGATAAATCTCTTTTTGTTCATAATCTCTACCAATGCATCCAGCTCAAGATCTCTGCGAACATATTTTCCGTTCGGCCCTTTCAATGCTGCTTCATAATCTTTTGCTCTTGTAAATGCATCTACCTGCACCTGCTGCACGCCCATCCTTGTATCGGGAAAGCGATTGTTAAACGGCGCAGGTGTGCGTTTTACGTTTTCGCCCAAAGCAAATTTTATAAAACCATCTGATCCTTTAAATTTCAAGCCCTCGTCATTGGCACCCCAGCGTAATTTAATTACTTGTGTTTGTCCGCCAATGGTATTGGCGCTGCCATGTAAAATATGAGAGGTTGTTACGCCGCCACTCAGTTGCCTGTAAATGTCAATATCGTCCGGAGCAATATTATCTGCAATGCGCACTTCGGAGGTCACAGATTGACCACCTTCGTTGATGGAAGCCGCCGCAATATGGCTGTGTTCGTCAATTATGCCGGCGGTTAAATGTTTGCCGGTAGCATCTACCACCCTTGCGTTTGCACTGCTCAGGTTTTTGCCCACGCTTGTTATTTTTCCGTTGGTAATCAACACATCGCTGTTGGTGAGGATGCCATCTTTTTCATTGGTCCACACAGTGGCATTTTTAAAGAGAATGGTTTCAGCCCTGGGCGCTTCTTCCCAGCCAAATGACATGTTGGGGTAAGTAAGTTTTCCCATGGTTACAGGAGTTTTTTTGCGGCTGCTGTCAGCCTTTGCCACAAGGTCCTTGTGGAAAGTTGCCGTCCACCATAATGCATTACCGCTGCTATCCGTGCCGGTGCCACTCCAATTGTTTCCATTACTCACGCCGCTCAAACGAAATCCTTTTTTTCCTTTTTTTGTTTCTGTGAAACTCAGCTTCACCATTTTACCATCGTGGTTAAATTTTCCAGCAATGGTATCCCTGCCAATAATTTCTGCAGCGTTACTACTTTTTACGTCGAGGCTAAAACTTTTAACCCCTGCCACTGTGTGTAACTGCAACGCATAGTTGCCTTTTACTTCTTGCACAGCATCTTCTTTCATTGTATATTTTTCTCCCTGCACCCAGTTTTGCAATAGCGTAGTCTTTTCTGCAAATACCGGCCCGCTGGTAATTAAAAAGTTGGCCCACTTACCTGCTTCCAGGCTACCTGTTTCGTTGTATACGTTTAACAGCGTGGCCGGAGTCTTAGTGAGCGCTTCCAGTGCCTTTGTTTCGCTAAGGCCATACTCAACTGCTTTGCGCAGGTTTGTCATAAACTGTTTCGTATCCTTCATGTCTGCCGCAGTAAGGCAAAAAGTAATTCCTGCCTTTTCAAAAGCAGCCGGGTTCGATGGTGCCATTTCCCATTGCTTCATGGTAGCAAGACTAATGAAACGAGATTCGTTTGGATCCTCTACATCCATTGCCTGCGGAAAATTGATTGGCAAAATAAAGGAAGCTTTGGTAGCCGCCATTTCGGCCATGCGCTGGTACTCATCGCCACCAGCCTTAAGGATGAACTGAACACCAAACTCATCGCCTATGCGGTCTGCACGCAAATTGTTCCACTTATCGTTGGCTTCAAATATTTGAGGAAGAGCCAGGTTGCTGTTCCATGCTTGCAGGCTTAGGTTAGTGCCTTCCTGGTTAGTCTTGCCTGGCTGTGTAGCATTGTTTTTATACCATTGTGCATCCAGAAAGGTTTGACGCAGCAATGCAATGCTGCCCATCAAACTGCTGGGATATGATTGGCTGGAAACACCTTTGCCAAAAGAATAATGAGCGGATGCTTTTTCTTTGAGGATGGTTAAATTCTCTGCTTTGTTCGCCAGGCTTACTACCGCACCGGTTCCCCGGGCGATGCCATCTTTTTGGTGTGTAAGCACCACGCCGAAGCCTGCGTCTCTCAACGTTTTTGCCTTGGTTTCATCTGCGGCAAAAATGTCTGCGGCTGCTACTTCGCTGCGGATCGCCTGGTTCCAGCCATAGGCTCCTTTTGCGTTGCTGGTTAGCTGGGCGGGTGCCGTAAAACTAAAGCCCGGTCCCTGGCGTTGCGGAATGGCTATGCCATAATCGCTGTAGATATCTATAAAAGAGGGATAAATGAATTTGCCTTTGCAATCAATAAGGGTGGCTCCCGCCGGAATGGCTACCTGTGTTCCTACTGCTACAATTTTGCCTTCTCGTATAACCATGGTGCCCTTGCTGATAGTAGTTTGCGCATCTTTTACAATGCTGGCGTTGGTGAATGCCACTACTCCGGTACGTTTGTCTGCAACACCATTTACCGGGAAGGTTTCCTGGCTAATGGCCACAACGGCGTGTAAACTTAATAAAAAAAACAGCCAGGCTGTTTTGCATTGTCTCATGTCAGTTTATTTTATGTTTTGGAAAAAAATGAATGTTGGAAGCTAATTTATTTACCGGAACCTTACAGCACCGCTCTTCATATATTTATCTAAGATATATTAGAGGAAACAAGCATCTCCAGCGAATGTTTGATCAGTTTTTCCACAGCCCTGCTGCTGTCTGCAGAAAATTCCTGCACTACCCTGTTGGCTACTATCACATTCAGGCTGATGCCATGGTGGCCCATCAGCCTGCACAGGCCGTAAATAGCCGAACTCTCCATCTCAAAATTGGCAATATAATTTTGTTCATGCCGGAAGTGAGTCAGTTTTTCTATCAGCCCCGGGTAGGCGAGGCCAAGCCGCACCACCCGTCCCTGCGGACCAAAAAAGCCGGGGCAACCAATGGTAATGCCCTGCGTGTAACCGTTGACGAAAGTCTGTAAAAGTACCGGGCTTCCTTCATAAACATAGGGCAACACATTGCCTTCCGTTAAACCTGTGTGCAACTGAAAAGCCTCTATGAGTTTTGTCTCGGCGCTATTATTTTGCTGTTGATAAAAATGCATGACGTTGTCAAAACCCAGTCCGTGTGTGCCTGCCACAAAACTATCTACTGGTATGTCTCTTTGCAAAGACCCTGAAGTACCCAGTCTAATAATATTAAGAGAAGTGAGGTTAGGCTTGATGGTTCTTGTTTCAAAATCAATGTTAGCGAGGGCATCCAGTTCGTTGAGGGCAATATCAATATTATCCGGGCCAATGCCGGTGCTCAGCACAGAAATTCTTTTGCCGGCTAGTGTGCCGGTGTGGGTAATGAATTCCCGGTGTTGAAAGGTAAACTCAACTTCGTCAAAATGCTTGCTCACTTCTTTTACCCGGCCAGGATCGCCGACTAAAAGAATGGTCTTAGCTATTTCTTCGGGGCGCACACCCAGGTGATAGATGGCTCCACGATTGTCTAAGATTAATTCGGATTCAGGAATTCTGTTCATACACGAAGCTGTTGGATTTATATTGTTTAAAGAAACGTTTGTGTAATCTAATGAAAAAATGTCTGGAATTTTCCATGGAGCCAGAGTAGAGTCTTGTAAACATTTCAGAATTGAGCGAGGTTCCCTTGCCTGACCAAATGACTAAATGTTTACAGGTGGCCCCTCCGGGGCCTAAACTCGTTTTGTTACATTTCTATAAACAGGGTGCTCCTCCGGAGCATTGGAGAATTAATGGTCTATCAATTTGATTTGTTGTAATTAAAATAAATCATCGAATCAATTTCTAAATGGGCCTTTCAATGCCAATTATATTGTTTGCATAACGGCAACAATCATTAAATGCATGATGTATACATTTCGGTTGTCCAGGCTCCGGAGGAGCATCCTGTTTATAGCTTTGGAATTTAATGTGGTAGACGGGCTCCATAGGAGCCACCTGTGAGGATTGTATGGTTTAAAATCACGGAGGCTAAACTACGTTCCAGCACAATGCTTACAGGCGGCCCCTCAGGGCCTAAGTTGGTTTTATTGTATTTTTGGAGAAAGGGTAGACTTTGATTTCAAATTTCTACCATAAATAAAATCATATTAATCGAAGAAATCGAAGAGGTATTTTTCCTCGAATGGTATCTCAAACTTTCTCAGCATTTGATGGTATTCTTCCCGGAAAGTTTTTTTTCGATGATGTTCTTCCTGGTTTAAAACATACTTTACTACCCTGTCTATATGGGAATGTGAGTAGGAAAATACACCGTAACCTTCCTGCCAGGAAAATTTCTGCCTAACCCAGTTTTTGCTATTTACAAATTCGTTGCTTTCAACTTTGATTTCTTTTACGAAATCAGCGATAGAGATGACAGGCCTAAAACCTGCAAAAATATGGGTGTGGTCTGGCATGCAATTCACGGCAAGCATCTTTGCTTTTCTTTTCTGCACCAGGCCGGTTATATATTTATGCAACTCCTCTATGTTTTCTTTGGCAATCATGCTTTGCCGTTTTTTAACCGCAAATACAAATTGAAGATAGATTTGTGAGAACGTGTTTGCCATTGGTTTTGTTTTTTTAAATATAATACACTAAAAAGTTACAGAGGCTGTGCAGGGAGTGTCAGCAACCTCTTTTAAAACTAAAAAGAATAATTTGTATTTTCTGCCTTTCACTGGCAATTAGAGTAAATTTGATTTTCAATAATCATTATGGCAGAAAAATCAATTGCGATTCCTTCCTTTAGTTTACCGGCACGAATAGACCAGGTAGGCATTGAAGAAAGGGCAGCCCGCTTTACCAAGCGCAGCATAAAAAAGGAAACAAAACTTAATGGGTTGTTACTAACCCTTAATATGATTGACCTTACCACGCTGGAAGGGAAGGATTCGGAGGGTAAAGTAAAACAGATGTGCTACAAAGCCGTGCACTTGCATGATGCTTATCCGGGCCTGCCAACTGTAGCGGCAGTTTGCGTTTATCCATCTATGGTAGCTACGGCTAAAAAAGCGGTTGGAGACTCAGGCGTTAAAATAGCTTCGGTAGCTACAGCTTTTCCAAGCGGACAGGCACCACGCAATGTTAAGATCAGCGATGTAAAATATGCTGTGCAGCAAGGTGCAGATGAAATAGATATGGTCATAAGCCGTGGTAAGTTTCTGGAAGGTGAATACAATTATGTATTTGATGAAATAGCTGCGGTTAAAGAAGCCTGTGGCGAAGCAAGACTAAAAGTGATTTTAGAAACCGGCGAACTGGTTACTTATGATAAGGTCCGCAGGGCCAGTGATATCGCTATGTATGCGGGTGCAGATTTTATTAAAACCTCTACCGGTAAAATAAGTCCGGCGGCCACTATGCCGGTTACTCTTGTGATGCTGGAAGCCATTCGTGACTTTTATTACAAAACAGGAAAGATGATAGGCATGAAACCCGCCGGCGGAATTTCCAAATCAAAATTAGCATTACATTATTTAGTGATGCTCAATGAAACATTGGGGGAAGATTGGATGAATAACCAATGGTTTCGCTTTGGTGCCAGCAGTTTGGCCAATGATGTGCTGATGCAATTAATGAAAGAGAAAACGGGCGTGTACCAGGGGAAGGATTATTTTTCGATAGATTAAGAAGGTTCAAGGGTTCAAAGGATTAAGGGTTCAAAGGTTTGAAGTCTCAAAAGAATTGAAGTTTTGTAATTCAAAGAATTTCTAATTTTTTTATGGCGTCAAAAGAAAAATTTCAAGAAATAATAACCTGGAAGGAAGCAAGAATTTTAAACAAGGAGGTCGGGAAACTCATCGATGACGAAAGATTTAGGAAAAATTTTCGGCTGATAGGGCAGATTGAAGGCTCAGCGGGATCTATAATGGACAATATTGCTGAAGGTTTTGAGAGAGGAGGCAAGAAAGAGTTTATTCAGTTTTTGTACATTTCAAAAGCATCTTGCGACGAACTAAGATCTCAATTGTACAGGGCTTTAGATAGAAAATACATAACCGAAATTGAATTCGATTTATTATCAATACATGCTAAAAAAATAAGTAACCTAACCCAAAAATTTATAAATTATTTACAAGAATCAGAAATCAAAGGAATTAAATACAAAGGACGAGTATAAAATTATGCTGAGGCCTAAAAGTGTGTAAGAAGCAATAAGAAACTAAGTAGACGACCTTCCCAACCTTTGAAACCTTTGAAACTTCTTAAACCTCTTAAACCTTTCAAACTTCTCAGACCATCAAACTAAACAAAATGGCAAAAAATAATACGCTCAAACTGAAATTCGAAACTGCCCGCAATTATGCGCCGGCGCCGGAAAGCAAGAGTGCTGCAAAGATCAACCCGAGATATGATTTGTTTATCAATGGCAAATTTGAAAAGCCACAGAGTAAAAAATATTTCTCTACCATCAACCCAGCTACAGAAGAAAAACTGGGCGAAGTTGCCGAAGCCAATGCAGCCGACGTAGATAAAGCAGTAAAGGCGGCCCGCAATGCTTATGATAAGACATGGAAAAAAATGCCCGCCAAAGAAAGGGCTAAATATATTTTTCGTATTGCCAGGATGATGCAGGAGCGGGCACGGGAATTTGCGGTGATAGAAACGCTGGATGGCGGCAAGCCCATCAGGGAAAGCCGGGATTTTGATGTACCAACAGCAGCCAACCATTTTTTTTATTATGCAGGATGGGCAGATAAACTGGAATATGCTTTTCCTAACCGTAACGCACAGCCGCTGGGAGTAGCAGGGCAAATCATTCCCTGGAATTTTCCTTTACTAATGGCTGCCTGGAAAATAGCACCGGCTTTGGCAACCGGGAATACGGTGGTACTTAAGCCCGCAGAAACTACACCACTCACCGCTTTGAAATTGGCAGAAATTATACAGGAAGCAGATCTTCCGCCTGGCGTTGTAAATATTATTACCGGTGCCGGTGCTACCGGTGCTGCGCTGGTAAATCACCCGGATGTAAATAAAATTGCATTTACCGGTTCTACCAATGTGGGTAAAATTATTCAGCGGGCTATTGCCGGCACGGGCAAAAGAGCCACTTTAGAATTGGGTGGTAAAGCAGCCAATATCATTTTTGATGATGCGCCCATTGACCAGGCAGTTGAAGGAGTGATCAACGGGATATTTTTTAACCAGGGTCATGTATGCTGCGCCGGTAGCAGGTTGTATGTGCAGGAGTCGGTGGCTAAAGAAGTGATTCGTAAATTAAAAGATCGTTTAGAAACTTTGATTGTTGGCGATCCCCTGGATAAGAATACGGATATAGGTGCTATCAATTCTAAAGAACAACTAAACATCATCAACAAATATTTAAAAATTGGTGTAGCCGAAGGCGCAGAAATGTACCAGAGCAGTGCCAACATTCCTTCAAAAGGATTTTTCTGCCGCCCCACCATCTTTACCAACGTGGCACAATCTAATCGTATTTCTCAAGAGGAAATTTTTGGCCCCGTACTTACCGTTCAAACTTTTAGAACAGATGATGAAGTGATTGAAAAAGCCAACAACTCACCTTATGGTCTTTCTGCCGGTGTTTGGACGGACAAGGGTTCCAAGATTTTTAACCTCACCACAAAATTGCGTGCCGGCGTTATCTGGGCCAATACCTATAACCAGTTTGATCCTACCTCGCCCTTTGGCGGTTACAAAGAAAGTGGTTATGGAAGAGAGGGTGGGTTGCATGGATTGTATCCTTACGTGAGGTTGGTTTGAGGGTTTAGGGGTTTAAGGTTTAAGGGTTTAACGTTTAAGAGTTTAACGTTAAAGGTTAGGGGAGTTTTTAGAAGGAAGTTCATTTATTGTTTGAAATACCAATTATAACATGATTTCCTATTAAATCTTTTACAACATGGCCACTATTAAAACTTTTGAAGAGTTGGATGCCTGGAAGCTGAGCAGAGAGTTGTGCAACAAAATCGGCGCATTGATTGATGCGGGATGTTTTGGAAAGAATTTTAGATTGATTGGGCAAATAGAAGGCTCATCTGGTTCCATCATGGATAATATAGCAGAAGGATTTGAAAGGGGAACACGCTTAGAATTTATTCAATTTTTAGGCTATTCAAAAGGTTCCTGTGGAGAGTTTAGGTCTCAATTGTATAGAACTCTTGATAGAAAGTATATTTCTAAGGATCAATTTGACGAGTATTTTTTATTGGCTGTTAGAATAAGTGCGATGTTGCAGAAGTTTATCGCCTATCTGCAAAAATCAGAGATAGCGGGCGAAAGAAAAAAAACTTAGCGTTCAAAATACTAATATAATTTCCCGATTGGAGAGCCAACGTTAAACGTTAGACCTTAAACGATATAAACTAATTTCCCTTTTTGAGAGCTAACGTTAAACGTTAAACCCTTAAACGTTCTAAAACTTTTTAAATAATTTAAGCATGGCAACGAGACTTCCCATTTTGAAAACCTACAAAATATACATCGGCGGAAAATTCCCACGCACAGAATCGGGCAGGTATTATGTGGCAGAAAATGCAAAGAAAGAGAAGCTGGCTAATGTTTGCCTTAGCTCAAGAAAAGATTTCAGGGAAGCTGTAGTGGTTGCCAGGACTGCGTTTGGCGATTGGGGCAGCAGGGCGGCATTTAACCGGGGGCAAATTTTGTATCGCATTGCAGAAATGCTGGAAGGCAGAAAAGCTCAGTTTATAGATGAACTGCAGCAACAATCTTTGAGCAATGCTGCAGCAATAAAAGAAGTAGAAACTTCTATAGACAGGTTAATTTATTATGCCGGATGGTGTGATAAATTTCAGCAATTGTACAGTGCTGTAAATCCTGTGGCATCTTCTCATTTTAATTTTTCGGTGCCCGAACCCACCGGTGTGGTATCTATCATTGCACCGCAGAACACTTCCTTGCTCGGCCTTGTATCTGTAATTGCACCCGTTATTGCGGGCGGCAATACCTGTATAGTTTTGGGGTCTTATGCAAAACCGCTTTGCCTGGTCACTTTTGCTGAAGTGCTAAATTCCTCGGATGTGCCGGGCGGTGTGGTAAATATGCTTACCGGCAAAGCGGAGGAACTGGCTCCTTATTTTGCTGATCACATGGATGTAAACGCCATTGTATGTTGCGAAAAACACGGGGCTATGCAAAAGATGATCCAGGAGAAAGCCTCCTTAAATATGAAAAGAGTAATCATGTATGATGATACCAACTGGCCCTCTGAAGAAGGCCAATCTCCCTATTTTATTATGGACACCCAGGAAATAAAAACTACCTGGCACCCCATTGAAAATATTGGAGGAGCGAAGGCGGGGTATTGAGATGGTCAATGGTCAAAGGTCAATGGTCAAGGGTCAATGGTCAAAAGTGAAAAGTGAAAAGTGAAAGGTGAAAGGTCAGTGAAGTGAGCACTAAGCTTGCAGGGTTTCAAATCACAAATCAAAAATCACAAATCACAAATCAAAAATCACAAATCAAAAATCACAAATCCAAAATTATAACTCAAAAATCATACATCAAAAATCATATCCTACCTCAAATCACAAATCATAAATCAAAAATCATCCATCAAAAATCACACATCAACCTTGTATTCAAACCTCGCATTGCAAATAGCACTTACCCTCACACACAGAACTGCAACCCTCGTGCAGGTGGAGGAACTTTGTAAAGCCGCCATTGCCAATAATTGTCACAGTGTATGTGTGCCGCCGCTGTTTGTAAAAAAAGCAAAAGAACTCGTCGCAGGATCGCCAGTAAGAGTAAGCACCGTCATCGGGTTTCCATATGGCTACAATGCTATTGAAGCCAAACTGGCAGAAATTGTTTTAGCTATGGTTGATGGTGCCCATGAGCTGGATATGGTGGTGAACATGACGGCATTAGCCAACGGCGATTGGCAATACCTTGCCCGGGAACTTAGTAGCATTTTACCGGTGGTTCAAAAACAACAAACGGCGTTGACCACCGTCATAGAAAGCAATTTGTTATTGGCGGATGATCTCATTAAATGCTGCGACCTTTATGGGGCAGCGGGTGTGCAATATTGTTCGCTTTCTACCGGGATAGAATCCAGCCTGCCCAGCCTGGAAGATGTAGCACTTGTGCGCAAGCATCTTGCTGATTCCGTGGGTATAAAAGTTACAGGGCCTTTTGCGGATCCCGTAGAGATGAAATTGTTTGCTGCTGCCGGTGCAGGCTATTTAGGCCAGCACCACCCCGTTAAATAATTGTTGAGAAAAACGCTGGAATGGTTTTTGACTCAGCAGAACCTTAAATTGCAGGATGAAAACAACATTACTTTTTTTTATTATTCTTATAGCCAACCTCTCGTCACAGGCTCAGGCCCTGCCCACAGATAGTACACAGTATGCCAAAGTCATCATTCAAAAAGACAAGCGCATTGATTTGCTCGGCGAAAAAATGTATGCCTACAATGCCGGCCTGGCAAAAAATATTCTTTCGGCAAGAGGCTACAGGCTGATGGTACTCAGTAGCAATGATAGAAGCTTTGCAATGAAATTGCGTTCCTCCTTGTTGCAACAGTACCCTGAACATAAGGTATACATGGTGTATCAAAACCCTTTTATTAAACTTAAAATGGGCAATTTTGTAGACAAGACGGAAGCAGAAAATTTTAAAAAGCAACTCATACGCCAGGGTTTAGTGACAGGTAATATTTATCTACTTTCTGAAATGGTAGAAATAAAGCCAGTGCCCGATGAAGAAATTCAATAAGAGCAAAGTCATCATAATATTAAAGAGTTTCTATTGTAGAAGCTCTTTTTTTATGGGTTCATGGTTAACTTCACGCCAATAAACAACCCTGCATGCTCGATACAATAAAAAAGTTGGCCAAATTATATTCCGATGAATTCATTGCTGTGCGGCATCATCTTCATGCCCACCCCGAACTGAGTTACGAAGAATTTGAAACCTCAAAGTATGTACAACAAAAACTGGCCGGGTGGAACATTCCTCATGAAGTAAAGGCTACTACCGGCGTTGTGGGTTTAATAGAAGGAAAAAATCCATCTTCGAAAGTAGTGGCGCTTAGGGCAGATATGGATGCCCTTCCTATTGTAGAGGCCAACGAAGTGGCGTATCAGTCTCTAAAGCCCGGTATCATGCATGCCTGCGGGCACGATGTGCACACAACCTGTTTGTTGGGTGCAGCCAAAATTTTAAACGAAACAAAAGATGATTGGGAGGGCACGGTTAAATTAATTTTTCAACCCGGCGAAGAAAAAAATCCCGGCGGTGCCAGCTACATGATTAAAGAAGGTGTGCTGCAAAACCCGGCTCCGGAAAAGATATTTGCCCTGCATGTGCATCCCGGGCTCGAAGTAGGGGAGTTTAGTTTTAGAGGCGGCATGGTAATGGCCAGTGCCGATGAAATTTACATCAGCATAAAGTCACAGGGCGGGCATGCGGCTGCTCCACAGTTTACGGCCGATACTATTTTAATAGCCTCCCATCTCATAGTAAGTCTTCAACAAATTATAAGTCGCAACAACAATCCTTTCAACCCATCCGTCTTGTCCATTACTTCTTTTCAAGCCGGCAACACCACCAATGTAATACCCAGCGAAGTGAAGCTCATGGGTACTTTCAGGGCAATGGATGAGGAGTGGCGATTCAAAGCGCACGAACTCATCACAAAACAAACCATGCAACTAGTAGCGGCCATGGGCGCCGAAGCCAGCATTCACATCGACGTTGGTTATCCCTTCGTTTTAAACAACGAAGAACTCTGCACCACGGCCATGAAAAATGCTGCGCTGTATGCCGGCAACAAAAATGTAACTGAAACAGAATTGCGGATGGGCGCAGAAGATTTTGCCTATTACTCACATCAAATACCAGCCTGTTTTTTCAGACTCGGCGTCGGCAATAAAGCCCAGGGTATTACAAGCGGAGTGCACACACCTACCTTTAATGTAGATGAAGGCTGTATTGAACAGGGCATGGGAATGATGGCCTGGATGGCAGTCTCCGGCTAATAAACGCAACTCACTAAAATTTACAATCTATTCTTTTAAAATAAAATTGGGGCGTGCCCCGCCAAAAAGCGGGTCGGGCTTTCCGCTGCAAGTCCTCGCCCTCCTGCGTCGGGCTGTGGGCTTTCCGCTTCAATCCCTCACGCAAAAAAAGCGGATGCTTTTATCCCCGGCCTAAAGGCCAGGGCAATTCAACATCAATCAATGCTCCATCATGAGTTTCCCGAGCCTTCATGCGAAGGCGATGCAAGATCTATCAATACTCCACCATGCATTTTCCCTGCATACATAGCAGGGCAATGCAAGATCTATAAATGCCCCAACATGGATTGCCCGGGCTTCAAGGGGAGACTGTGCAACAAGAATAATACTCCAGCTATCAATTTCCCCGGCCTTCAGGCCGGGGAATGGAATATCAATTAGTATTTAAACATAAATCTAGCCCTGCCCTTGCCACTCAGCTACGGCAGTACAAAATCTAAAATGTTCAAACATGAATTACCCAACCCTCCAGCTGAAGCGAATTGAATATCTGCTCGACCATCAATTGCCCCGGCCTTCAGACCATCGAGTACAAAATCTATCAAGCTCAAACATGAATCACCCAAGCCTCAGTCTAAGGCTATGCAACATGAATCTGCTCCACTATCAATTGCCCCGGCATTCAGGCCGGGGACTAAATAATTTCTCCCCCCCAACCTCCTTTTCTGCGAGCTTTAATTTTATAGAATGAAATTCTACAAATTATAACATGTAGCTTTAAATAGATTGTCCATAAAAACATTTCAAAAAATTCCTCACATTATTTAAAAGTAGTTTTATGAAAATAGCATTTCACGGCGCAGCCCGCACAGTTACAGGTTCCAAACATTTGCTTACACTCGCCAATGGTAAAAAAATATTATTGGATTGTGGTATGTTCCAGGGTATGGGTAAAGAAACCGAGGAGATGAACATGGAGTGGGGTTTTGAACCACGGGAAATTGATTACCTGATACTCTCGCACGCCCACATTGATCATTGCGGACTAATTCCTAAATTAATTAAGGATGGTTACGAAGGTGAGATTTATGCAACACCCGCTACCAAAGACCTTGCCTCTCTGTTAATGGAAGATTCTGCAGGCATTCAGGAATCAGATACTAAGTATGCCAACAAGCGCCGGGCATTACAAGGCCTCCCTTACCTGCAACCTCTTTACACCAAAGAGCACGCCCTGCTGGCTGCCGACCGGTTTGTAACAGTTGATTACGAACACTGGTTTACTATTGAGCCGGGTATAGAATTTTGCTTTACCGATGTTGGGCATATTATAGGCAGTGCTGCCGTTCATGTGCGCATAACGGAGAATGGTAAACGCAGGCAAATAACTTTTAGCGGCGATGTGGGGCGCTACAGGGATATTATTTTAAAATCGCCCGCTGTTTTTGAGCAGGCCGATGTGATTTTGTTAGAGTCCACCTATGGCAACAGCCTGCACGATGAACACCACCCCACAGCAGATGCACTACTGGAATGGATAGAAAAAACCTGCCTGCAAAAAAAAGGGAAATTGATACTCCCTGCTTTTAGCGTGGGCCGCACACAGGAAATATTGTATGCGCTCAACCAATTGGAAATAGAAGGCCGCTTACCCGATCTTGAATATTTTGTAGATAGCCCGCTTAGCATCAAAGCCACGCAGATAGTAAAGAGATTCCCACAGTACTTTAATGCCCGCATACAAAAAGTTTTGTTGCACGACGATGATCCATTTGCATTCAAAGGCCTGAAGTTTGTGAACTCTGTAGACGAATCGAAGATGCTCAATTATTACAAAAAACCTTGTGTGATCATCAGTGCCAGTGGAATGGCAGATGCCGGCCGTGTAAAACACCACATTAGCAATAACATTGAAAATAGCCGCAACAGCATTGTATTAACGGGCTATTGCGAACCCAATTCCCTTGGTGGAAGATTGATACGCAAACCCAGGCCGGCTGAGGTAGGCATTTTTGGCCAGCCCCACGAAGTGAATGCAGAAATTGGCGAAATGCGCAGCATGAGTGCCCACGGAGATTATGATGACTTGCTGCAGTTCCTCGGCTGCCAGGAAATAAAGGCAGTTGACAAATTGTTTTTAGTGCATGGCGAGTTCGATGTACAACAAGATTTTAGAGAGAGGCTGTTGCGCAAAGGTTATACTGATGTGCAAATACCAGAGAGGCATCAGGAAGTAGGATTAGGGTAAATACAAAAAAGTGAAATTATTTTTCGGGCCTGCAAAAAGTTGCAGGTCTTTTTTTCTTAATATCTTTTACTGACAACATTCTGCACATTTCATCCTATCTATTATTACCTAAGAGAATAGCTATCCAGGGAGCAAAAAGGCGAAACTATGTGTCAACCTGATTGAGCACTGGTGGTGTTCCGCCCAGCTTTTTTTAGTTCAGGAACAGTCTGGCATGAAATTTTCCTACTTGGGTTCCAAACCACATAAGATATGAAAAAGACACACGTTTTAATGCTTGCACTTTCCGTTACCATCTTTGGATTTATTGCCTGCAGCAAAGAAAACTCTGCTAGTAACGGAACAACTAATTTGAGGGTAAACCTTACAGATGCCCCCATAGGTGAGTTAGATTCTGTATACGTTGATATCAGGGAGGTAAGAGTAAAAATGGGCGATGATACCACCCTTACTGGCGACGAAGGATGGCGAACGCTCACCACTAATGCCGGAATTTATGACCTGCTCAGTTATCAAAATGGTAGAGACACTTTGATTGCCACAGGTGCTGTTCCAACTGGATATGTAAAGGAGATCCGTTTAATATTAGGGACTAACAATAGGGTAGTAGATAGCTTCGGAGTGGTGCACCCACTTACTATTCCCAGCGGAAGCGAAAGCGGTTTAAAAATAAAAATAAACAAGCGATTAAATACATCATTGGATTCTCTATTGATAGACTTTGATGCAGCACTTTCTATAAAAAAAGAAGGAGCCGCAGGGTATAAATTGAGGCCGGTTATAAAGTTAAAAAATTAAGTACGTTTTATTAATACTGTTAAACCGCATACAGAAATGTTATGCGGTTTTTCTTTATTACCCTACCCTCGTGGGTTGTGATGAGCTGTTGCAGTTCCTGGCCTGCGAGGAAACAAGGAAGTAAGCAAATTATTTTTAATGCATGGAGGGCCGCGGGCGCCACAGGGTTTTATAGAAACACTGGTGCGCTAAAGTTAATTAGATGTACAGATTCATGAAAGACGCCACGATATGGGGACTGGGACAAACGCTAAAACCTTTTTAAATCGAAAGCCGAAATATCTATTTCGGTTTTTTTATTTTGCAGTAGCTGGCTCACTAATAAGCCGGTGCCTGTACCCTGCGAAATACCCAACATAGCATGGCCACCGGCAATCACTACATTGTTGTACTCAGCAGTTTTGCCAATGTAAGCGAGTCCGTCAGGCGTAACGGGCCTTAAGCCATTCCATATTTTATCTGCCGGCGGGAAGTCAATTTGCAGCCCGGGATAAAAATCTTTGGCAGCATTGTAAATGCCTTCCATTCTTTTTACCAACACCTTATTGTTGATGCCGCTGAGTTCCATAGTGCCGCCAATGCGTAAACGATTCCCCCACGGAGTAATGGCGCAGCGGCCATCTACAAGTATAGCCGGGTATTTTATATTTTTTTCTACATGGTCGTAGGTGTAGCTGTAGCCCTTGCCAGGTTGCAACAATACATGTATTCCCAGCATTTTACTTACCGGAGGTATCCAGCTACCGGCGGCAATTACCAGGTTGTCGCAGGCAAACTTGCCGTTGCCGGTCACCACTGCCCTCACTTTGTTGCCGGTTTTTTCAAAACCAGTAACGGTACTGTTTAGTTGAAACTTTACACCTTGTTTTTGCAGGTAAGTTTTAAGGGCTATCATCATTTTGCCGGGATGGAAATGGCAATCATCTTTAAACAAAACAGCGCCCGCTACATTTAATTCCACCTCGGGTTCCAGCGCCTGCACTGCTGCGGCATCCAATCTTTCTACTACCAGGCCTAATTTTTCTCCATCATCGGCCAGGTGAAATTCATGCTCTAAAGTTTTGGGTGCTTTGCACATCATCAGGCAACCTTTCGTCTCCATATCAAAGGGGTCGCCTAGTTGCGTGCGCATATCATCTATCAGCCTGCGGCTAAGCTGCAGTATATTGTTCAAATGCGGCGCCGATCTTTTTACATGCGCCGCTGTACTGTTTTTGTAAAAATGCCAGGCCCATTGCATTAGTTCCAGGTTCAGCCGGGGTTTTATGAAGAAGGGGCTGCTGCTGCTCAGCATATATTTAAAACCTTCTGCAATAATACCCGGAGATGCCAATGGCACAAAATGGCTAGGGCTCATGTAACCCATATTGCCAAATGAGCAACCATCTGTAATGTCGCCCCTGTCTATAATGGTTACACTATGTCCTTCCTGTTCTAAATAATAGGCGCTGCATAAGCCAATAATGCCGCCGCCAACGATGATTGTTTGAGCCATTTTGCTAAGCTGGGTTTTGCGAGTTATAGAAATCAAAAATAAGAGAAAGCAATTTAATCAATTGATGGTTAGCTGCTGCGGTGCATTTCAAATTATTCGGTATTTGCATGGGATTGAGAGAGTGCCTGGGGAAAGTCGCCATGGAAAGATACCGTACAAGTGAGCCTGCCTGACGGCAGGCAGGTGACACAACCAAAGTTGATAAATGAACCAATGTCCGTTGCAAAAAAAAACTAACGTGTACCCAGCACCTAAATAAGCAAGAAGGGTAAGTTTGCTGCACATACCATGCTGCGGTAAAACTTGGTCAGCCGCAAGCAGCGTTAAAATTGGCCGCTAGTCATCCAAAGTTTGGAACTTTGTAAAACTTGTCTCAACTTCATAAGATGGAAGCCTACGGTAAAATATTGTTGATTGCAATGCCTGCTTTTCTTTTGCTGGTTTTATTTGAAAAATGGTATGGCTGGCGCAAAGGTTTTGATACTGTGCGCAACATGGATATGGTGAGCAGCCTGAGCAGTGGCGTTACCAATGTAACCAAAGACGTGCTGGGCCTCAGCATTGCCTTGATAAGCTATGGGTGGTTGGTAGATCGCCTGGCTGTTACCAGCATCAAAGCCACCTGGCTTACGTATGTAATTGCTTTTATTGCCCTGGATTTTGCCGGCTATGTAGTGCATGCGCTGGCTCATCGTATTAACTTTTTTTGGAACAGCCACATCGTGCATCACAGCAGCGAAGAGTATAACCTTGCCTGTGCTTTAAGGCAAAGCGTATCGGTATTTGTTCGTTTGTTCGTGATATTATTATTACCAGCCGCCGTGTTGGGTGTGCCAAAAGAAGTAATCGCTGTGGTGGCACCACTGCATTTATTTGCGCAGTTCTGGTACCACACCAGGCATATTGGAAAGATGGGTTTCCTGGAAAAATTTATGGTTACGCCCTCTCACCACCGGGTGCACCACGCCATCAACCCAGAGTACATGGATAAAAATTACGGGCAGATATTTATTTTATGGGACAAGATCTTTGGCACCTTCCAGGAAGAACTCAAAGATGTGCCGGCCGTATATGGTGTTACCAGGCCTGTAAGAACCTGGAACCCTATCAAAATTAATTTCATGCACATGGGCCTGCTAATGAAAGATGCCTGGCACGCCAAAAGCTGGAAAGATAAGTTTCGTATTTGGTTTATGCCCACCGGCTGGCGCCCCGCCGATGTGGCGGAACAGTTCCCTGTTTACAAAATAGAAGATGTGTATGATTTCGAAAAATATGATACCCCTTATTCGAAGCCATTTTTAGCATGGACGTGGTTTCAGCTAATTATACTGCTGCTCATGGTGAGTTGGCTGTTTGGTAATATTGCTACCATAGGCACTCCAGGTATGTTTTTTTACGGGGGTTTTATTTTTTTATTCGTGTATGCCTTTACAGAACTCATGGATGGCAGCCGGTTCGCCTTTGTTTGGGGCCTGCTTTGCGCTGCTGCTGGTGCAGCGATTCTCTTTTATACAGGAGATTGGTTTGGCATTGGTGCTGTTAGTCCCCTTGCTAAATATTTTATTTTAATTTACTTTGTTGTTTCAGCAGCTGCAACGCTGTGGTTCACGCTAAGTAAACACAGCAGCGGAAAGGAGAAATTAGTATTGGGTTAACGTGTTGTAAAAATTAAAACCGTCAATCTTAAAAAAAAATTACTACTTGCTTAAAAAAATTTGGTTGAAGAACCTCAGCTCATTATCTTTGCCGTCCTTTAAAAGATGCCGCGTTGGTCAAGGGGTTAAGACGCCTCCCTTTCACGGAGGAGTCACGGGTTCGATTCCCGTACGTGGTACAAAAGCCTTTCATGCAAATGGAAGGCTTTTTTGTTTTAGGACTGCTGATAAGAATAGACAAAAAAATACTTTGAAGAACACGGAGGTATCACGGGTTCCCTGCCTGCTTGACGCAGTCCGGCAGGGATTCCCGTACGTGGTACAAAAGCCTTTCATGCAAATGGAAGGCTTTTTTGTTGCTACAGCTTTAGCTCAATCCTGCACCCGCATTGTAATATTAAAATTTTGCAAAGTATTATCCACACATGCAGTACTTTTGCCACGCAAAAAATAGATAACATTTTAAACGATTAGTTATGAGTACAGTTAAAGTTGCCATCAACGGTTTCGGACGCATTGGCCGTTTGGTATTTCGTCAGATCTACAATATGGAAGGTATTGATGTAGTTGCTATCAACGATCTTACCAGCCCTGAAACACTCGCTCACTTATTGAAATATGACAGTGCGCAGGGTAGATTTGGGCAGGATGTAAAACACACAGAAAATTCTATCACCGTTAATGGCGAAGAAGTAAAAATATACGCACAGAAAGATCCGGCACAGATTCCATGGGGTAGCCACGATGTAGATGTAGTTATTGAGTGTACGGGTTTCTTTACCGATAAAGCAAAGGCAGAAGCGCACATTACTGCAGGTGCCAAAAGAGTGGTTATTTCTGCTCCTGCAACAGGCGATTTAAAAACAGTGGTGTTCAACGTGAACCACGAAATTTTAGATGGTAGCGAAACCATCATCAGTTGTGCAAGTTGTACTACCAACTGTTTAGCGCCAATGGCAAAAACTTTGAATGATAATTTCAGTATTATCACCGGTATCATGAGCACCATTCATGCATATACCAACGATCAAAATACCCTTGATGCTCCGCATGCAAAAGGTGATTTGAGAAGAGCAAGAGCTGCAGCGGCCAACATTGTTCCAAACAGTACCGGTGCTGCTAAAGCAATTGGTCTTGTGTTGCCAGAATTAAAAGGCAAATTGGATGGTGGTGCACAGCGTGTGCCGGTTATCACCGGGTCTGTTACAGAGCTGTATTCTATTTTAGAAAAAACAGTTACAGTTGAAGAAGTAAATGCAGCCATGAAAGCCGCCAGCAACGAAAGTTTCGGTTACAACGAAGACGAAATTGTGAGCAGCGATGTGATCGGTATAGAGTTCGGTTCATTGTTTGACGCTACTCAAACCAAAGTGCAAATTGTAGGTGACAAGCAACTGGTAAAAACGGTGAGCTGGTACGACAATGAAAACAGCTATGTGAGCCAGTTGGTTCGTACTGTAAAACATTTTGCTGGATTGATCTCTAAATAAGGCCCCCTCCATCTTCGCCCAAGGTAGAAGAAATAGTGGATGTATGAGGGATTTTTTGCTATCAGGCAGTTGTGCTACTATTAAGCACATTGTGGCTCCCCCGTCAGTATTGCGGGGTCACCTGTCTGCCGTCAGGTAATCTCACTTGTACCGTAAGTTCGTTGTTTAGCAAATGACTTCAAGGCTCTCGTTAAATGGGAGCCTTGAATATTTTTATCAACTTTAAAACGAGCAGGAGTTTGCACAGAAATAACTTCCGGGCAGGCTTGGATAGCCGGATGTAAAATTTGTATCTTTAGACAAACAAGTAAAGATGGAAACAGAATTATTAAAACGCATAACTATCATACCGGGGTTGATGAGTGGCAAACCAACGATCCGGGCTATGCGCTTTCCAGTAAAAGATGTATTGGAATTATTGGCTTCCGGGATGACGCATGAGCAAATTCTTGAAGAGCATCCTGCATTAGAAGAAAATGATATTAAAGCAGCCCTACTTTATGCTGCCCTCAAAGTTGGCAATACAACTATCCTGCATGCAGCTTAGCGAAATTTAGCTTTGGCCCGACATGCAGTTATCCCCGGCCCTAGCGAAATGGATCCAGGTTACTTTCGGTATTAAAGCTATTTCTTCATACGATTTGTTTATTCACAACGAAAAGGATGAAGTCATTTTTTTGAAAGCAAAAACAAAACCAATGTTATTTTGAGTTCTAAAGATCACGACTTTCTTGATATCATGCAAAGGTTGCAACCCCCGCCAAAATTAATTTGGCTTACCATGGGAAACTGCTCCAACATCAACACTCCAACTACAATCATAGAAATCACAATTTAATTTTATTAAAATGAGCGAATTTTCATCTTTCAATTTTGAAGACAAAACAGCCCTTGTTCGGGTAGATTTCAATGTGCCGCTGGACGATCAATTCAACATTACAGATGATACCCGTATGTCGGCTACCATCCCCACTATTAAAAAAATATTGCAAGATGGCGGCAGTGCAATTTTGATGAGCCATTTTGGTCGCCCCAAAGATGGTCCTACAGATAAATATTCTCTGAAGCACCTCGTAAAACATTTACATGCCTTGCTGAATGCTTCGGCTGAAAAGGACGCCGACAGCGACCAGGGAGTCAAAGTATTTTTTGCGGATGATTGCATAGGGGAGGAAGCTTACAGCAAAGCTGCTGCACTCCACCCCGGCGAAGTGTTATTGCTGGAGAACCTCCGCTTTTACAAAGAGGAAGAAAAAGGCGATGCGGCATTTGCAGAAAAATTATCAGAGCTTGGCGATGTGTATGTAAATGATGCCTTCGGCACAGCACACCGTGCACATGCCTCCACTGCAGTGATTGCACAATATTTTGATGCAGATCAAAAAATGTTTGGTCTGCTAATGGAAAGCGAAGTGAAAAGTGCCGAGAAGGTATTGCACCAATCTGAAAAACCTTTTTGCGCCATCATCGGCGGGGCTAAAGTATCTGATAAAATTTTGATCATAGAAAATTTACTGGAGCGAGCCACCGATATTATCATTGGCGGCGGCATGGCATATACTTTTATAAAAGCCAGGGGTGGTAAAATCGGCACTTCGCTTTGCGAAGATGATCGCCTGGACACCGCCCTTCAAATTTTAGAGAAAGCCAAACAAAAGAATGTTAGCATTCATTTGCCGGAGACCTCTATTATTGCCGATAAGTTTGCAGCAGATGCCAATACTAAAGATTGCCCAAGCGATCAAATTCCTGATGGCTGGATGGGTCTTGATATTGGTGGAAAAGCAGTTGGTATTTTCAGCGAGATCATTCGTAAATCGAAAACCATTTTATGGAACGGCCCCATGGGTGTTTTTGAAATGGAAAAGTTTGAAAACGGTACTAAAATGATTGCGCTCGCAGTTGCTGAAAGCACATCCCAGGGAGCCTTTAGCCTGGTAGGTGGGGGAGATAGCGTAGCTGCGGTGAACAAATTTAACCTGGCCGATAAAGTGAGTTATGTGAGCACCGGCGGTGGCGCCCTATTGGAATATTTTGAAGGAAAAGAACTGCCGGGCATTGCAGCAATTAAATAACAATTTATCATTCTTGTAGAGGGGCTGTCTTAAAAGAAAGTTTCACACAACGAAACAAAGCAGGCAAAGAAACAACGATTGATTACAAACGAATTCTTTGTGAACTTCGTATTTCTTTGCGGTCTTTGTGTGAAATGCCCGCCTTTTGAGACAGCTTTTTTTTGCCAGGCTTTCAATATTTTTTACCTCATTCAACCCCTCATTTACCGGTAAACATATAATATTCAAAAACTAATTATTTGTTACATTATTCATTAATTTTAGCCGGTAAATTTTAAAACAAAAAACATGAAAAGTATAACAACGATTGTTATTTTAGGTATTCTCGCAGTGCTCTTATTTGTGGGATGCAACGGCTACAATGGCCTGGTAAAACAGGATGAAAGTGTGAAGAAAGCCTGGAACAATGTGCAGACAGAATACCAGAACAGGTCAGATCTTGTGGGTAACCTTGTAAATACTGTAAAAGGCGCTGCTAATTTTGAGCAAAGTACTTTAACCGCCGTTGTAGAGGCAAGAGCCAGAGCAACGAGTGTAAACATTAATGCCGACAATCTTACCCCTGAAAAAATTGCAGAATTCCAGGCGGCGCAAGGCCAACTCTCTGGTTCTTTAAGCCGTTTACTGGCCACGGTAGAGGCCTACCCAACTTTAAGGGCTACCGAAAACTTCACAAGGTTGCAGGGCCAGCTGGAAGGTATTGAGAACAACATCAAAAACTCCCGTAAAGTATTCAACGACGAAATCAATCTTTACAACACCAAAGTGAGGTCATTCCCCATGAACATCCTGGGTGGTATTTTCGGCTTCAGGGCCAAAGAAGGCTTTAAAGCAGATGCGGGTGCCGAAAGAAAAGTAGATGTGAATTTTGATGACATGAAAAAATAATGCTAGTCAGCATGTATTTAGATGAACAAAAAAAGTTATTCCGGTTATATTATAGGAGCTATATTGGTAGTGGTGGGTATTTGGCTCATCACAACCTATAATGGTTTGGTTAAGAAAGATGAAAAAGTAAACTTGCAGTGGAACGAAGTGCAGAACTCCTACCAGCGCAGGTTAGACCTTATCCCAAACCTGGTAAATGTTGTTAAAGGCGGAGCATTTTTTGAACAAGGCACATTTGTGAAAATATCAGAAGCCAGGAGCAAAGCCACAGCTGTAAATGTTTCGGCAAATGATGTAGATGCTACTAAGTACAATGAACAGGCTGCTGCGCAGGATGAATTGGCTGCCGCAGCCAATCGCCTCATTATTGCCGTAGAAAAATATCCTGAACTACAGGGAGCCAAAGCTTTCGCAGGTTTGCAAACACAATTGGAAAGAACCGAGCTGCGTATAAAAGTGGCCAGGAAAGATTTCAATGCTGCCGTAGCAGAATATAATAAAAGTGTAAGGGCGTTTCCTACAAAATTGGCTGCAGGTATTTTAGGTTTCCCAGCCAAAGACGGCTTTCAGTCAGATGCGGGTGCAGATAAATCCGTTGAAATAAAATTTTAACATGGGTATATTTCCTTTTAGCAAAAAGAAACAACTATTTACCGAAGATGAAAACAGGCGGATAGTTTCGGCTATACGTACCTGTGAGCAAAGAACCAGTGGCGAGATAAGGGTTTATATTGAAGCAAAAAATCCTTATGTAAGCGCCATGGAAAGGGCTGTGGAGATTTTTGCAAAACTAAAAATGGAGCAAACCGACCACAGAAACGGTGTTATACTGTATATAGCTTTCAAACATCATGAAGTAGCACTCTTTGGCGACGCAGGAATTTATGAAAAAACAGGTGCAGCTTTCTGGGATGCAGAAGTAAAAAAAATGATTGCCAATTTCAGTGAAAATCATTTGCCGGAAGGGATCATACAATGTGTGCTGGATGTAGGCGAGGCCCTGCATGCTGCCTTTCCCTACGAGCCCAAAGAAGATAAGAATGAATTGCCAGACGATATTGTATTTGGAAAATTATAATTGATAGCGAAATTGAAAAAACAATTCATACACAACGGTTTTAAAAAGGCAGTCCTGCTTTTGGTAACTGTATTTTCTTTTGCATTGGTTTTTGCTCAAGGGTCTTTTAATCCTGATGAATTACTCAAACCAAGAACCGGCAAGCAAGCCCTGGTAAACGATTTTGCCAACATTCTCACCCCCGACCAGAAACAGGCACTGGAAAATAAACTGGTAGCGCTGGATGATAGTACCTCTACACAAATATCTGTGGTGATTGTACCCAGCATTGGCGGCAGGAACATAAGCGATTACAATGTGGAACTGGGTAGGGCCTGGGGTGTAGGCGGCAAGCAAAATAACAACGGGGTTGTGTTGCTTATTGCTAAAGAAGACAGAAAGCTTGACATAACCGTTGGTTATGGTTTGGAAGGTGCTTTGCCCGATGTAACTTCTAAATCTATTATTGACGATATTATTGTTCCCAATTTTAAAGGAGAGGATTACTACCGTGGTATAGATGAAGGCACAGACGCCATTATTGCAGCCGTAAGAGGCGAATACAATACTCCCCGCAGCAAGGCTGGCAAGGGAATTTCTACCGGCAAAATCATATTCATCATTGCTATCATTTTGTTTCTTCTCTTATCTTCTGGTGGAGGGGGCAACAAAGGAGGCACCTTTATGAGCCGCAGGGGAGCAAGAGGTTTGCCCGGTCCTATATTCTGGCCAATGGGTGGCGGCGGTGGCGGTGGCTTTGGTGGCGGCGGCGGTGGCGGAGGCTTTGGAGGATTCGGCGGAGGTAGCTTCGGCGGCGGCGGCAGCAGTGGTAGCTGGTAAAGAAATAATTATTAGAGTATAACAAAGCGGCTTCCTATGTAGAAGCCGCTTTTAGTTTTCAGTATTTGAAATTTGTGATTATACGGTTCCGTTCTCTAGCACATAGCAGGCGAGACCGGGTTTTTAAATATGCATCTATTTAACGGTAAACATCTTTTCTATGTTCTACATCGAATACATAAATAATTGCTTACCTGCTATTTCGTAAACAATTCTGTAATGCCCACTCGTATTCTGTATATGTTAGTGGAGCCAGTAAGTTTTTTATCGCCATGTGGCCGTGGCTGTTTTGCAACCCAGGAATAGCAGTTTTTACTTTCTTTAGATAAACTGCAGGGAGTTTGATTATTTGTTTTTGGGCAGATTCTTTAATTATGACGGTATAGCTCATAGCTATATTTTTGAGAGTTTCTTTTTAGTAGCCAGCGTTTTAAAGAATTCATTTGCTTCAACGCCTGATTCTTTGCTTCGGCTAAACACCTTTTTTAAATCTATAATGTCTTGCTGCATGTTGGCAAACTCTTCAGCCGGTAAAAAAACATATTTTTTTTTGCCGATCGTTCATGGCTGAACTGTCATAAATATATTTTATCAAACGATATCATCTAATTGCTGCAAGAAGCAATCTCGTTACAGCGTAAGCTGGCAAAGCCACAGGCAATGTGAATATAAAGGAGCGGCTTCTCGTTTATAAGCCGCTTTAGTTTTGAGTATTTCAACTTTGTCCTAATACAATTCCGCTTTTTAAAACATGAAGCGCAAGGCTTGTTCGGTTCTTTACCGTAAACTTCTCAAACAGCGCTTCCCTTATCTTTTCTGTGGTACTTATAGACACGTGCAATCTTTGAGCAATATCTGCAAAGGGTAAATGAGCACAGAGTAATTGAAAAATTCAAGTTCTTTTTTAGAAAGAAAAGCTTTGCTTTTTTGCGGATTTCCTTTTGTAGCCATTAGGCTGTATAGTACTTTTTCCATTGCTGTCAATTCTATATCTTTTGTAGCAAAGTCATCTGCTCCATAGTGGAGTGCTATCTGCCTGGCAGCTTCGGTGTTAAAAACCGTTAATACCAATATTTTAATTTCGGGAAAATGAGTTTTTACCCATGTTATGGTTTCATACCCATTCATGCGGGGCATGTCAAGGTCTGTAATTAGAATATCGGGCACTGAGTTATGCTGCAATACTGCCTAACCTCAAGCCCATCTTTGCATTGTTGCACCGCTTCAAAGTCTTAACTATTTAACATAATCCGTAATCTTAGCCCAACATGCCCATGCGGGCAACACGACTTTTTTGTAATCATGTACTAACTTTTTATTAAAAAAAATTTATGAAAAAACACAGTGTTTTCTTAGGTCTGCTGCTACTGTGCATGCAGGCAGCCAATGCACAACTTACCAAAGGGAACTGGCTGGTAGGGGGTAGTGGATATCTATCTACCCAAACACAAAAGCAACCAGGTGCGAATTCTAAAGGCTCAAATTTGCGGCTAAGTCTACAAGGTTAGGGATAGGGCCCTTTCTGAGATATTATTTGTTAAGCATGGAAAAAAACCTTAACATTTTTACTGAAGGATCTTATCAATACTCTCATGTTTCCAGTAAAAACTAACAGCAATACTTCCAGCAGTAACAGTGATAATACTTTCAGGGTTTCGGCTGGGCCAGTTATATATTTCAATTCCAGCGTTGGTCTTGAGTTTAGCGTTAACTACGAACTATACAAAGATGTTGGATTAGACTCGGACATTAAAACATTCTTTTTAGGCATAGGCTTGCAAATTCATCTCGAAAAAGACAAAAATTAAACAAATTCAAAAATTATTTTATGAACAAAATATTTTCCATAGCGCTGCTTATGGCTATCAGTTTAAGCGCCCTTGCGCAGACCAAAACTTTCGACTATCTCAATGCCAGTCTCCCAAATGACTGTAACGTCTTTGACCCGGCAGTAACAATAGACGGCGCATCCCATACTTCGTGGGCCGGTGGCGTCACTTTCAATACAACAAACGGGCTGGGCCTTTCTACGCAAAAAAAAGTTAAGTCCTCCAACGTCTACAGCTTTTAAAATAAACTATAGTTTTATTAGCGGGGTAAATTACAATATTCAGATAATTGCAAGTGGTAGGTCAGAGGTTTTATTAAAAACTTCTGACCTAGCAAACGTAACTAACTTTGTGACAAAAAGTCAGACCGCATGTGCAATGGATGCCTCTGCATACAGTTATAGTATGGCTGGCTATGGTCAATTTTCCAGCGCCACTACAACATCCTCCGCAACATATACCATCCCACAATTTAGTATCCCCTCTGGGAATAGCAGCCAGTATTTATTTATTTGGGCTTCAGGCGGTCGACCAACCTCGGATGCAGATGTACTATTTATTAGTAAGATCACAATCACAGCAACACCTATTGTTTCTTTTAATTTAAGCTCGTCGGCACCTTCAATCACTTGCGGCTCCACAACACCAGTAACTTTCACTGTTAACAATGGTGGTGGCACAACAGGCGTCACGGGTTATACGTGGAATTTAGGCTCCGCCAGTAATGGTTGGCTATACAACGGGGGTGCGGCTCCCGCAACCATCCCGACAGGTGCCACTGTAAACTCAATAACACTAACGCCAGTTTGCGGCAGTGCTCTAAGTAACATATCAGCAACGGTAGCTACTAATGGAATTAATTACAATACCAATACAAGTACGGTAACCATTACGCAGCCGACACTTACAATAAACGGAGGCTCTTCATTTTGTTCAGGAAGTCCATCCTATTCCATAAATAATTTACCCTGTAATTCCACCGTAAGCTGGCAGGCAAATCCTTTGGGTATCGTATCAATTTCATGTCCTACTTGTCCACAAACCAATCTCTCAAGAAATACAGATGGCCAGGTTACACTTACCGCCACTGTAACTACCGGGTGCGGTCAGCCAAGTGTCACACCAAAAGCAATTACCGTTGGTGCTGTTCCTCTTTCATCTTACTCAATAATCGGTGCAGCCACGGTTTATGCGGATGCCGGCTATTATTACACCCTTAAGTTTCCTAACGGTGTCCTCACCCCCAACAATATTTTTTGGCGTGTACCAAGTGGCTGGTCTATTACCTACGGGCAGGGCACCGCAAACATTACGGTATTAACCGGGAACACTTCTGGCCCTGTGCAGGTAAATTTTGACAATGTTTGTGGTGAGTCTACAGGAATTTTTAAGATGGTGCTTATCGGCGAGGGTGGCCCGGCTCCTCTACGAATGAGTATGGTTAATGCGTTCGACATTTCTCCCAACCCTTCAAAAGGTCGGTTTACAGTAACCCTTACATCAATCCACAATAATGCCTCCATTAAAGAAATAATTGTTGTCAATAAAATGGGCGCTCCCGTTTATCAACAAAAATTTACCAACAATCAAAAAACACAAACCATCCAACTGGCAAACCTGCCAACTGATATTTATACAGTAAAAATATTTGATGGCACCGCCTGGTCAACTCAGAAACTAAGTTTACAAAAATAAAAGAATAGATATAAGTGGAGGAGCGCCCCTCCTCACTTATAATAATAAAAAAATCGGCTTCATTTTATGAAGCCGATTTTTTTATTAGATCGAAAACGTAATCGTTATTTAAACTTCGTCTTAATGTAGTTTTCCATTTCAGGCCCTTTGGCCTTGCTAATCTGGTCGAACGTTGCTTTAAAAGCAGGGTCAACGTAAGCCCAGAATTGCTGCGGTATAAGATTTCTAAAAGCAATGATATGATCAATACCGGTTTTAATTTTTTCGCTGTCATTTAACTTAACCAAATAGCTGCCAAATTTTGCTGACATTTCTATTTTCTCCTGGCTTGCAGGGGCACTCTTGTAAGCGCCGGCTATAAAGTCAAAGTCGGCTTCCGTTCCCTGCGCAATAAGAATATCGTTTACTGCGTCACCTAAACCAGCCTTGGCATCTGTGCTGTATTTTTTTGCAAGCGCATAAGCGTTGGTTGCATCCAGCGCTGCAAGTCCCTTTAACCCTGCGCCCGCTACGCTGTAGGAAGAATCGTTTACCGCAGCCTGGTAAATAGGAAGGTATTTGGCAGCACCATTTTTTACCAGGTAACCAATGGCCGCAGCTTTGGTTTTATTGTCACGATCGGTTTTTGCAATGTTCTCGATGGTCTCTAATACAACCGCATCGGCTTTGTAAGGGGTAGCAGCAATTTTCTGCATGGTAAATTGCCTTAGCCCTGCAAATTTATCAGTCAGCCCTTTAGAAATTTCCGGCATTGTCTTCTTTGCAAAAAAGTCAAGGGCCTCTCTTCTGTCCAGGTAATTTTTAGCATATTTCCATTGTGCCTTATAATTGTCCTCAGATTTATTATCTGTTTTTTCAGCCAGCAAAATTTTGTCTGCATCTACATTTACCAGTTCTGGCTTTGTGGGTGTCTTAAAATAAAAAGTGTCTTTGGCATTCTTCACCCACACGTTGTATCGCTCCGCTTTTCCGTTGGTATATACATCTACAGCTACGGGCAACATGAAGACTTTATCTGTCTTTTGCGTTTGCTCAATCACTACTTCTGTGGTGTTGGGAATGCCAGGTATGTCATAGTTATAACTGATCTTTAATTTCGGGTGTCCGCTACCATAATACCACTGGTTCCAAAACCAGTTCATGTCTTTGCCCGTCACTTCTTCTACTGCCAGCCTTAGCTGTGCGGCTTCACCGGTTTTGAACCTGTTCTGTGTGAGGTATAGATTCAGAGATTTAAAAAATGCATCGTCGCCAATATAGTTTCTAAGCATGTGCAATATTCTGCCGCCTTTATTGTAGCTCACCGCATCAAACATATCTTCCTTGTTGGAGTAATGATAGCGTACCAGGTTTTTACCTTCGCTTCCACTCATGATATAGCCTTCCATGTCGGTACGGTTATGAGCGTCAGCATAATCTTTACCATACTTGTATTCGTCCCACAGGTACTCACTGTAGTTGGCAAAACTTTCATTTACGGTAAGGTTGCTCCAGCTTTCGGCAGTCACAAGGTCTCCAAACCATTGGTGAAATAATTCATGGGCAATGGTTTCTTCCCATGCATTGCCATCGGCCAACTGGCGGTTATTTTGGTAGGCACTTTCCTGGTGCAGGGTGGCGGTGGTGTTTTCCATAGCTCCACTAACGTAGTCTCTACCCACAATTTGGGAGTACTTATCCCAGGGATATTCTACACCTAGTTTGTCTGAAAAGAATTTCATCATCTCTGGCGTATTACCAAAAATACCTTTTGCGTAAGGAGCGTATTCTTTTTCTACGTAATAGCTTACCTCTTTGCCTTTGTAAGGTGCGTCTTTGATAATAGCATAATCACCAACCCCCATAAAGAAAAGGTAGGGCGCATGGGGTTGATCCATTTTCCAATAGTCTGTCCGGGTGCCATCGGCATTTTGCTTTTGACTTTTTAGTAGGCCATTGCTCAGGGTAACATATTTGGCAGGAACGGTCATGTACATTTCCTGGGTGGTTTTTTGGTTGGGTTTGTCAATGGTTACAAACCATACGCTGCTGGCTTCCGTTTCGCCTTGCGTCCATATTTGTGTGGGCTTATCTTTTTCTTCTCCTGTTGGGTTAATAAAGTAAAGGCCCTTTGCATCGGTTATAGCGGCACTGCCTTCAGTTTTCAACTCGTTGGGCTTGGCGGTATACTCAATATATAAAGTGTACTTGTCGTTGCGGGTATAGGTCTTGTCTAGCTTGATGTTGAGCTTCATGCTGTCATAAGTATATTTCAACGGCTTTTTGTTCACGCCATTCAGCATAGTCACTTGTTTAATGTCCATTCCTTTGGCATCCAACAACACAGAATCTGTAGGGTAGAAATGTGGTTTAAGTGTCAGCCACTCCTTACCATTTAATTGCGATTTGGCATAATCGAAAGTTACATCCAGCTTTGTGTGCACCAGGCTGTTTATTATGGGGTAACTTTCTCTGAAAACCTTTTTCCAGGTTGTGTCTTTTGGTTCTTCATTTTGTTGTGCCCACAACAGCGCAGGTAACAATGTAATGGCCATCATTAATACAATTCTTTTCATATTTTATGTTTCGTTTTGGGTAAATGTAAATTGACATTTGTAGTTGTCGTGTTAATTTTTTATAAATGGCAAGTAAACATTTAATGTTTTAGCTTTGTCAGTAAAGAAAATTTCTCGATGAAATCCTTACTACTATTATGCTGTGTATTACTTTTCGGCGCTGGTTTGCAGGCGCAGCAGTACCAGTTTATTTACCTGCAAACAGATAATAAGCAACCATTTTATGTTAGAATCAACGAAAAGTTGTACAATTCTTCGGCGGCTGGCTACCTCGTTATTCCAAAATTAAAGGAGGGAACGCATGGCTTGTCTATTGGTTTTCCAAAAAATGAATGGCCTGCTCAAAATTTAGATGTCAAGATTGATGGTAAGGATCTTGGGTTCATCCTCAAATATTTTGACAACAACAAATGGGGCTTGTTTAATTTTCAAAGCATGGAAGTTGTAACAGTCGCCAACAGCAATAGCGCAGGATCTTCCTCCACAACAACATCCAAGACAGATCAATTTTCAAATATACTCGCAGATGTAGTAAATACACCTTCTATTAAGGAGGAGAGAAAAGAAGTTGTAAAGACAGTGCCTCCGGCCGAAGTACCAAAAGCTGTTCCTGTAGAAGCAGTCGTTGTTAAAACGGAGGTAGTTGCCATACCCGTTGCCGAGCCAGCAGTTAAGCAGACGGAGGCGCTGGCTGATATCAGGAAATTGTCCAGTTCTACAGATAATGACGGGTTGGTAATGGTTTACGTTGATAAACTTAATGAAGGGACAGATACCATTCAGATCTTTATAGAGGCATCCAAAACCTTGGTACCATTAATGCCTGACAAAGATGTTGTGGAGGCTGAACCAGTTCGGGAGGAAAAAAAAGCAGAGCCTTCCAGTGGAGACAACGCTCAACCTTCTCCAAAATTTATTGACATCACTTTGCCCAATCCCAATGCAAAAGAAGGGGAAAAGGAAAAGCAGGCTGTTGCTTCCGTGCCCACAGAAGCAAATCCCACTAAAGTTGAGGCAGCATTAAAACCCCTAATGATCAACTCCGATTGCAAACAACTCGCAACTGAGGCTGATTTTTTAAAGATCAGGAAAAAAATGACTGGGGAAAATAACGACGATGATATGGTGAAAGCTGCTACTAAGCTGTTCAAACAAAAGTGTTACAGCACCGACCAGGTTAAAAATCTCAGTGTGTTGTTTTTGAAAGATGAAGGAAAGTACAAGCTATTTGATGCTGCCTATCCTTATATACACGATACCCAATCTTTCAAGCAGCTCGAGTCTCAACTTACAGATGCTTACATAATCACCCGCTTCAGGGCTATGATCCGAAATTAATTAAAGCAGTATGCCCCGTTATTTTATTGAAGTTGCTTACAAGGGTACAAACTATGCCGGTTTCCAAATACAGGATAATGCAAACACCATCCAGGCGGAGGTAGAAAAGGCCTTGGCTATTTATTTCAGGGAGAAGATCAACCTTACTGGTTCCTCCCGAACAGATGCTGGCGTGCATGCCATGCAGAATTTTTTTCACTTCGACAGCGATAAACTGAGTGCCTATACCAACCTTTCAAAACCAGTCTATCATTTAAATGCCATTCTACCGGGCGATGTTGTTGTAAAATCTATCCGGTTAGTGAACGATAATGCTCATAGCAGGTTTGATGCAATAGCCAGAACTTACGAGTATACAATATACCAACACAAGAATCCATTCCTGCAGGCCACCGCTTATTTCTATCCTTTTCACTTAGATGTCCAATTGTTACAGCTATTTGCCAGGGAGCTGACTACCCACACGGAGTTTGAGGCCTTTTCAAAACGCAGCACGCAGGTACACACTTTCAACTGTACTATCCATACCAGCGAGTGGGTCATAAATGCTGAGGGTTTAATTTACCGTGTCACGGCCAATCGTTTTTTACGGGGCATGGTAAAAGGACTGGTGGGTTCTATGTTGAAATGCGCTGCTAAAAACCATTCCGTGCAACAATTTCAGGCAATTATAACTTCTAAAGATCCTTCAAAGGTTGATTTCTCAGTACCATCCCATGGTTTAACCTTGTGTAAAGTCAGTTACTAACGCAACAATTCCGTGTGCAAGCTGTTTCATTTTGCGCTAAGCCCATATTAGTGAAAAATATATTCATAAAGAGATTTCTGCTGTATGTCAATGCTGTTGCGGTTCTATGGGCGATCCATATCAATTGCATATATGGCTCAAGAGAAATAATTGAAATTAATTTTGGAGACAAACAATTGCATCCTATCTTTGCCGTCCGCAATTAAAAAACGGGAAAAAAGTTCTTAAAAATTTGGTCAAAATGGTCTTTAGGGTGAGCTAAAAAAGTTTAGTTTATTTTAAAGAAAAATTTGGCTGATAAAATACTTACTGTTACTTTTGCAACCCGCTTCAAAAACGG
>JBBSJJ010000015.1:0-45731 GCA_038257335.1 Chitinophagales bacterium
AGATCATTTCTAAAAATGAGTTTTTCGATTTCCAGGCAAAATACGAAGGAGCTAGTGAAGAAATTACACCCGCCGTGGTAAGCGAAGCAATAGCTGAAAAAGTACGGCAGGCAGCCCGTAAAGCCTATGAGGTGTTTAATTGTAAAGGTATTGTGCGCATAGATTTTATTTATCATGAAGAAAGCGGCTATGCATACATGTTAGAGATTAATACCGTGCCTGGCCAAAGTGTAGCCAGCCTGGTGCCGCAGCAGGTAGTGGCCATGGGCTGGACCTTGAAGGAGTTTTACTCGGCATTGATAGAAGAATCTTTATAAATTTTTTTGCCTTTGCAAGCAGAAAATAATTCAATTTAAAATTAAAAAAACAGGATGTTTAAGTTTCTAACACATAGGCCCTTTTGGGTTAACCTGCTGGTGGCAGTTGCCCTTGGGTTATTCATCATATTCATTATTTTGAAAGCCCTGGGAGGCATTACCAAGCATGGGGAATACCTGACTGTGCCAAGCGTACTGGGCAAACAAACGGCCGAAGCCGTTAAATTTCTGGAGGCAAAGGGCTTCGAGGTACAAATACAGGATTCTGTTTACATCGATACAACTAAAATGGGTATCGTACTCAAACAATTGCCAGATCCCAACAGTACCGTAAAAATCAACCGTATTATTTTCTTAACCGTGAACAGGGTAACCTTGCCACTGGTAGATATGCCTTCATTGCAGGGTAAAACCCTCAGCTACGCTTTAGAAATTTTAAAAAGAAGCCACCTTGTTTTGGGTGATACTACTTTCAAAGCCGACTTCATGATGGGATCTGTGTTAGACCAAACCTACCAAGGCAATGCCATCACCTCTGGCTCAAAGCTGCCCTGGGGCAGCCGGGTAGACCTTGTAATAGGCAGTGGCCTTGCCGATCAAAAAATAATGGTTCCTGACCTTTTGGGTTTGACGCTGGGTGAGGCTAAACTGATACTAGACCAGGCTGGGCTTGGCCTTGCAGCAGTAATATCTGAGCCCGGCACCAGGGATACACTTGCGGCCTTTGTATACAAACAAAACCCGCCAAGATTTACAGAACAAAACCAGGCGGTGTATATCCAGTCCGGGCAGTTGGTAGATCTGTGGGTTTCACCCGTATTGAAAGTTGAAAAAGATTCCACCATTAAAAACAACCAATAATAAACTAACATCATGAAAATAATAAACACCGAAGAACTAAGTACCCGTTTAAATGCAGGGGAGCATATAAACCTGGTAGATGTGAGAGAACCCGACGAACACGCAGCATTTAATATTGGCGGTACATTTTTGCCGCTTGGTAAAATACAGACCATGCAAACAGACGAAATTGAGGAGTTGAAAGACCAGGAAGTAGTGATCTATTGCCGCAGCGGCAACAGGAGCGGCCAGGCCTGCCTTATTTTAGAAAGCATGGGCTTTACCAACGTAAAAAATCTTACAGGTGGAATGAATGACTGGCAGGCAAAGTTTGGGGGGTAGAAAAAGTAAAAGTCAAAAGTCAAAAGTCAAAAGTCAAAAGTCAAAAGTCAAAAGTCAAAAGTGAATGGTTCAGAAGAATCATAGAATGTTCGAACAATCACAAATCATACATCACAAATCATACATCACAAATCACAATCATACATCACAAATCAACAATCACAAATCAACCATCATAAATCATACATCACAAATCAACAATCACAAATCATACATCACAACTCATACATCACAAATCAACAATCACAAATCATACATAACAAATCAACAATCACAAATCATACATCATAAATCATACATCATAAATCATACATCATACATCATACATCACAAATCTTACATCACAAATCATGAATCAAATCATAACTTGATATTTAACCCCGCCGTCCAATAAATTGGCGCCATCGGGAAGTAAAAGTTTTCTGTTGTTTGCTCTCCTCCATAAATATAGCTGAACGTGTAGCCATTGGGTTCGTACTTCTTTGAAAATAAATTATTAACCTGCAAGAAGAGAAGCGCTGTTTTCTTAAGGGTATAATTTAGTTTCACATCCTGCACATAAAAACTTTGCAGGCTCCTGCTTTCCTGCGAAGTGTTGTCTAAATATTGTTTGGAAACGTATTTACCCATAAGGTTAATTTCAGCATTTTCAAATGGTACAATGTTAACAGCGAAAGCACTGATTACCGAGGGTGAAAAAGCAATGTCAGCCTCTTTATAAAGTTTCGTTTGCTGGCCACCGTTATCGTAATCATCAATATATTCTGTAAAGTTTTTTACTTTGTTTTTACTCAATGTTAAGTTAGCAGATGCCGAAAGCCACTTGTTAAATTGCGCCCTTCCTGTAAGCTCTACACCAGCACGATAGCTATTAGGAATATTCGTACGGGTATAAGCACCCACATCGTTTATTTTACCCGTAAGTACCAGTTGGTCTTTGTACTGCATGTAATAGAGGTTAATGCCCCAGGCTTTTTTGGATGTTTTGTAATCAAAGCCCGCTTCAAAATCATTTAGTTTTTCCGGCCTTGCTACCTGGGCGGCATTGTTCTCAAAATCATCCCTGTTGGGTTCCTTTGCCGCACGTCCGTAAGACAAGTAGGCCTGCATGTTCTTGTGCGACCATGTTACACCCGCTTTAGGGTTGAAGAAAGTATAATTGTTGTCGGTGTTGAGCAAGGGATTGGATCTAAAACCATTGATGGTATAATCTACGGATCGCACCTGAAGGTCTACAAATGTTTGCCAGTTGGAAGTTAACTTCTCGATCCATTTTGCGTAGGCGGAATAATCTTTTTTTACTGCATCGTTGTCGTAGTAACGGTAGTTTTGGGGAACCGCCTCCTTCTGCTCTGCAGAGATGACTTCGCCAAAATGTTTGCCATCGTACTGGTTTACACCGCCACCAAAAATTAATTGTCGCTGTTCGCTTTTGTACTGCAAAGAAAAAATGGTTCCATAAAAATAGTTGTCTAACCACAGCCTTCTTACAAGATTTGTTTCAGTAACAATGTTTCCGCCATTATTGTAATCTGGCAATCCATAATCACCCAGCGCTTCGCCTGCTTTGTATTGTTCGTAATAACCTTTGCCACGGGTAAGAAAAACAGCAGCATTACCCGTCCAGCGCTTGCTTAATTGCTGATTGTAAAAAAGTTGGTAATGAGTCTGTTTGTAATTATCGGTTTCATTGTCGTAAGGATCGCCCTGCTTTTCTGTGCCGGCACTGTTATAAGTTCTGTTCGTTTTCAACCTGCTTTCATCAACCCCATACCAGGCCTGGTAAGTTTTTTCTTTGCCAGAAATAACATTAAACCTCAAGGAATTTTTAGCAGAAACATAAGCGGCACTTGCATACAAAGATTGCAGTCTGCTACTTGCCCTGTCTATGTAGCCATCGCTGCGTATGCTACTGAGTCTTGCATCTACCGTAAAGTTTTTGGCAAAAATGCCGCTGTTCAATAAAAGAGTGTTTTTAAAAGAATGAAAACTACCTGCAGTGCTGTTCAGTTCCAATCCTTTTTTTGTGATTATTTCGTTGGTGCTTAAATTAATACTCCCGCCAAACGATCCTGCTCCGTTGGTACTGGTACCCACGCCTCTTTGCACTTGTATACTTCCTGCAGATGACGCAATGTCTGGTATGTTTACAAGAAAAGTTCCCTGGCTTTCTGCATCATTATAAGGTATTCCATTGAGCGTAATATTTATCCTGCTGGCGTCGGTGCCTCTTATACGTATACCGGTATAACCAATGCCATTGCCTGCATCTGCATTCACAACAACAGATGGGGTATGGTTTAAAATAAACGGAAGATCCTGGCCAACATTCTTTGCTGCAATCTCCTTGCGATCGAGGTTCGTTTTAGCTACCGGCGTTTTATCTGATGCCCTTACGGCATTTACTTCCACAGGTTGTAAGAAGCTGGTATCGTTAAACACGGGTGCTTCGGTTTGCGCATGGCTGCACAAACTGATGGTTGCCAGGCATAGACTTGCTAAAAAAGATAATTTCATCCAATAAGTTTTGTGCTGAAGATCCGGGCAGAGTTGCCGGTTTATAATTTCGCTCCCTTCGCAGGCATTATCCTGAGCAGGTTATCGGGTATGATCTCAGCCTCTTTAAAAGAAGCACCCCGGAAATTCAGTCGTGTTAAAAGAACAGGATGCAAACTTAGGTTCAATTAACGAATTACATAAATTTTTTTTTAACCTGTAACAAAAGTGCAAACCCGTTCGTATTATTCTCAAACTATAGCCATGAATAAATTATTAATCATTTTTTTATTGTGTGCCGGCCTCGGAGCCCAGGCTCAAACAACCAAAGAGTACAACGATCCCAATGCTAAGGCAAGGGTGCTGAAAGCAGAATTCAGCAGTATCTCCGTGAGCAGCGGCATTCAGTTATTTCTCACCCAGTCTGACCAGATTGCCCTGGCAGTAAGCGTTTCTAATGAGCGCTTGGAAGAGGGGTTCAAAACAGAAGTAGTAAACGGTGTATTAAAAATTTACTATGAACCTAAAGGCATTCCCGCTATTAATTTCAAGAATCGTAAGTTGATAGCTTATCTTTCTGTAAAAAATATTCAATCAATCAGAGCATCAGGCGGTGCCATTATCCGTTTGGTAAATCCTTTCAAATCGGATGCTCTTTCCCTGGATTGTACCAGCGGATCATTGTTAACTGGCACGGTAGCACTTGCTTCTTTGCAAGCAAGTGCTACTAGTGGTGCGCAGGTTACTTTAGCAGGAACAGCCGATAATGTTGACATATCGGTTACCAGCGGTGCGATATTTAAAGGCGGCTCACTGCAGGCCCAAACTTGCACTGCCCAAGCCAACAGTGGAGCGGCTGTTAAGATTGCTGTAGAAAAGGAAATGACCGCATTTGCCAAAAGCGGTGCCTCGGTTAGCTACGCCGGCAACGCCACGTTAAAGAAAAGTTCCGTAAATAGTGGAGCTGTGGTTAAAAAAATAAAATGATGATGAAAAGATTAATAGCGATTTGTTTTGCTGCTTTGATGCAGCTTGCAAGCCAGGCCCAGGAGAAAGTAGTTGTAGATGCAAACGTAACTCCCAGAACGCTGCAAGGACAATTTGACAATGTCAAAGTCTCCGGTAATATCAATCTCGTTCTAAGTCAGAGTAATGCAGTATCGCTCGCAGTAAGTGCATCCGAGGAAAAATACACAGGAGATATATCTACCATAGTGGAAAATGGTACGCTGCGTATTTTTTGGTCGGGTAGCAACTCTTGGACAAAAAATCGAAAGCTGACGGTGTACCTGGGGTTCAACCAAATTTCCGCCATTGCTGCCACTGGGGCCAGCAACGTTATAGTTGTTGGGGCCATAAGGCAAGATGAACTGAAAATTGATTTGTCAGGAGCCAGTAATATGGTTGCCACTTTGGATTTACTGTCATTTACTATATCTCTAAGCGGTGCAAGTGAAGCAAAGCTAGACGGAAACGTGCGGCAACTAACTGTAAATAGTAGTGGGGCCAGCGATGTAAATGCTTACGGCCTGGAAGCCGAAATTTGCAGTGCATCTGCTTCGGGTGCCAGCGACCTTAAATTAAAAGTTTACCAGGAGTTGAATGCTGTAGCATCTGGTGCCAGCCATATTTATTACAAAGGAGACGCTCCTAAAGTAAACATTAAAAACAGCGGTGTAAGCAAAATTGAAAGCCGTAATTAAGACTGGTTGAAAATAAATTCAAAAATCTTTTGGCTGCAGAGCTTCAAAGTTCTATATTTGCATCGCGAAGTAGAGCAGCGGTAGCTCGTCGGGCTCATAACCCGAAGGTCAGAAGTTCGATCCTTCTCTTCGCAACAAAAAACAAAAAGAGAAGCCTGGGATTCCGGGCTTTTTTTATTTTTCTTAGCATACAGTGTGTGCTATTGAATTGATTATCTCCTCTTTCTTCAAACGCATATGTGGTAATCAGTTTTAAGTGCACTTAAAAATTGATCACACAATGAAGGTTGGTTTCGTTAACATTTTTGGTAAACCCAATGCCGGCAAAAGTACCTTGCTCAATGCACTCATGGGCGAAAAGATGGCCATAGTGTCGCATAAAGTGCAAACTACCCGACACAGGATTAAAGCCATTTTAAATACCGATGAATACCAGATTATTTTCTCAGATACCCCCGGTATCATAGATCCCCGTTATAAGCTACACGAAAAAATGATGTCTGCTGTAAAAGGTAGCCTTGAAGACGCTGATGTTGCATTGCTCATGGCAGATGCAAGAGAACCCGCAGATTCAAGCCACGAAATATTTAAAAGCCTGAAGCTAAAGGCACCTGTGGTGGTTGTGCTGAACAAAGTAGACGCTGTGAAAGATGAAGCCACGATTTTGCGTACCAAAACATTTTTTGAAGCACAAACCTATTGCAAAGAAGTGGTACTGATTTCTGCTTTGAAGAAAACTGGTATTGCTGAGCTCTTGGAGCGCATCCTGTTTTACCTCCCGGAAGGACATCCTTTTTATGAAGGTGATGACATCAGTGATTTACCCACCAAATTTTTTGTAAGCGAATTGATTAGAGAGAAAGTATACCAGCTTTACCAGGAAGAATTACCATATCACACTGCTGTATTAGTGCGGGAATACAAAGAGAAGACAACTCTCATTAAAATATCGGCCGACATTATCGTGCAGCGGGATACACAAAAAGGGATTATTTTAGGAGACAAAGGAAGCATGATTAAAAAGTTGGGAACCCTGGCCAGGATTGATATTGAAGAGTTTTTGGGAAGTAAAGTATTCCTGGAACTGTTTGTTAAAGTGAGGCCTAAGTGGCGTGACAATGATGTGCATTTAAAGGAATATGGGTATTGAGAGGACCCCTCCGCCCCCTAAAGGGGAAACAAGGCGCTCAAGAGCTTAAAATTTAAATTTTTAATCAAGACATTTTTTGATTAAAAAAATTATAAACATTAAAAATAAGTTCCCCTTTAGGGGACAGGGGTATGAGTTTCACAGTAGCAATAACAGGAAGGCCCAACGTAGGCAAGAGCACTTTTTTCAACCGCTTGCTGGAGCAGCGCAAAGCCATTGTAGACGATATGAGCGGCGTAACCAGGGACAGGCAGTATGGTATAGCAGAGTGGATTGGTAAAACCTTTAACGTAATAGATACGGGTGGTTTTGTGCCACAAAGCAATGATGTTTTTGAAAGGGAAATACGCAAACAGGTGCACATCGCCATTGAAGAAGCCAATGCCATCATTTTTATGGTAGATGCTGCCACTGGCATCAGCAATCTGGATGAATCTATGGCAGAAATGCTGCGCCGCAGTACCAAGCCTGTTTTTTTAGTGGTAAACAAAGTAGACAATCACAACCGCCTGCTGGAAGCAAGTGAATTTTACAGCCTTGGTTTTGAACATATCTTTTTCCTTTCTTCTATTAGTGGCAGTGGTACAGGTGAATTGCTGGATGCATTGGTAGCTTTGATACCTGAAGATAACGTGGATGAAAATGCTGCCCTGGAGGGTATTCCAAAGTTTGCTATCATAGGTCAACCCAATGTAGGTAAGTCATCCTTGCTCAATGCCCTAGTGGGTAAAGAGCGCACTATCGTAAGCGATATTGCAGGCACCACCCGGGATACCATTCACACACATTACAATTTATTCAACAAAGAATTTGTACTCATAGATACCGCCGGTATACGCCGAAAAAATAAGGTGAACGAAGACCTGGAATTTTACTCTGTAATCCGGGCTATTAAAGCTATGGATGAAGCGGATGTTTGTTTGCTTTTATTAGACGCTGGCAAGGGCATTACTGCACAGGATCTTGCTATTTTTTCTATGGCCACCAAAAAGGGCAAAGGCATTGTGGTGTTGGTGAACAAATGGGATTTGATAGACAAGGAAACCAACACAGCCCGTGATTACGAAAAAGATTTAAAACAGAGGCTTGCGCCTTTTTCAGATGTTCCCATCTTGTTTATATCTGTTACAGAAAAGCAGCGGATATTTCAATGCATAGAACTCGGCCTGAAAGTATACGATAACCGGAACCGCAAAGTGCCCACTTCTAAATTAAATGAAGTGATGCTTAAGGCAGTGGAGAGTTATCATCCACCGGTAGTAAGAGGCAACCAGGTTAAAATAAAATATGTAACCCAACTGCCCACTAACACACCCAGTATTGCATTCTTTTGTAATTACCCGGACGACATCAAAACGCCTTACAAAAATTACCTGGAAAATAAGTTGAGAGAAAATTTCGAATTCAGCGGAATTCCCATACGTTTATTTTTCAGAAAAAAATAGTTTTTATGGATACAAAAAAAGCTTCCCCAACGGCAGCTTTTTTTGTATCCATAGTTTTAAGAATAGAGTTATTTTTACCTAAATGAATGTAAAGGATTTTATAGCTTCTGGTATTATTGAGACCTTTTGCCTCGGGTTTTCTTCGGCAGAGGAGAATGAACTGGTGGAAAGGATGGCTGGTGCCCACCCCGAGGTGCAGCAGGAAATAAATGAGGTGAGAAGCTCGCTTGAAAAAATCCTTAAATCTTCTGAGATAAAACCAGCCAGCTCCATAAAGACAGCGGTCATGAATTCAATCTATTCTCAACAGGCTGCAGTACAGCCGGTTTTTGTTCCCTTGATGAATACATTGCCCAACTTTGAAACTATCCAGGCTTCGGTAATTGCCAACAAACTTCAGTGGCCTACGGAAGATTTTGAAAACATGCACGTGCAGGAACTGCCGTCTACATTGGAGATCATAAATTTTGCCGTATGGGTGAAAAAGGGTCATGACGAAGAGATGCATACCGATCGCATCGAATATATAGCAGTGCTGGACGGAAGCTGCGAGATGGTAATGGAGAACAAGAGAACTGCGTATTCTAAAGGCGACATTATTAGCATCCCCATCAATGTGCCGCATTATGCCGTCATTACTTCAGCAAAGCCCATGTTTGCCCTGGTGCAAAGGCAGTTGATCGCCAATTGATAAAATAACCATTACATTTTATGTGAGGCAGGTAGTTCAGAAGTCGGATGTTTCTTTGGTTGAAAGCATTCTGCTACCTCGGCGTTCAGTAAACCTGAGAGGTAGGCTCTACTTAATTTTTAAGGAACATTCTTACCACCACGTATCCAACAACAATCAGCAGGAGTATCAGCGCAATGCTGTAGTAGACGGTAGCATCCTGCCTGAAAAAGTTTTTCGTTTTCTTCTTTTTGCGAAGCTGGCGGTTGAGGCCGCTGTTTAATTCCTGCACCATCGCAGTTACGTTACTCTTTGAATGAAACTCTGCCAGGCCATCCATGGCATCACTCATAAAAGCATCGTCATTGAGTTGTTTCTCCAGCTCATGTTGCTCTTTGTCTGATAATTGACGGTTGAGATAGTCCAGCAGTTTGTCTTGCTCAATATCATTGTTCAGGTTGGATAATATGTTTTTCAGATCATCACTCATTTGGTTGCATTCTAAGCATGAAAATTTTCAGGTTTCTTTTACCATTTTGAATGTGGCTTTTAACCTGCATTACTGAATAACCAGTGCTTTCAGCAATTTGCAGATAGGTTTGTTTTTCCAGGTAAAAATAAGTTACGCAAAGCTTTTGCTCTTCGTTTAGCTGTGTCATTGCCTGTTCCATTTGGTTCAAGTGGTTGTCTTTTTCCAGGGCCAGTGTTTTAGCTTCGGTGTCATCTGGTGTACTCAGCAACTGATCGTTGAGTTCTGTGGTATATTTCCCCTTATCTCTCAATTTCATCAGGCAATAATTTTTTGCCACCATGTATAACCAGCTTTTAAAAAACTCTACTTTATATTTTGGCAAATCGTTGATCACTTTTAAAAACACCTGTTGCACACTGTCCCTGGCATCTTCTTCATTTTTCAGGTATTTCATGCACACACCCAGGAGTAGCATGGTATAGCGCTTCAGTAGTATGCCCAGCAGGTCGTTGTCATGTTCCTGGTAGTAGCGTTGAAGCAGTTCTTTATCTTCCAGGTCTGTATAATTGCGTAGGTTCAAATTAGAAAAGGGGAATGTTTTTTTACAAGTGTAAACATAACTTAATTTCCATAATTTCGGAGGGTTGAAAAATGTTTTTTTTATGAGTTATGCAGTATGTATTGTACCGGTGGCGCCTATTCGCTTAAGAGGAGATCATAGAGAAGAGATGGTGAGCCAGGTTTTGTTTGGAGAATCTTTAAAAGTAAATGATACTAATAGAGAAGGGTGGATGCACATTGAAACATGCGTGGATGGCTATACCGGTTTTTGTCGCTCCAACCAGTTCGTTCTAATGCAGCAGCCGCTGCAGGAGCGGAATGAGTATTCCGGCGACTGGGTAGAAGAAATCCAGGTGAACGATCAAAAACTGATGATACCTTTCGGTAGCAATCTTTCTATATTAAATGCTGATATAGCCGGGTATAAAGTTTCTTATAACGGTAACATTTATGATGCCGCCAGCAAAGAAATTTCTTTAGAAAGCATTACCAACATTGCCTCTGTATTTTTGAATACGGCTTACTTATGGGGTGGCAGGTCTGTTTATGGCATTGATTGCAGCGGTTTTGTGCAAGCGGTTTTTAAAATGCTTAACATACAACTTGCCAGGGATGCCAACCAACAGGTGGCAGCAGGGGAAGCCGTGGGATTTTTGCAGGAAGTAGTTTGTGGTGACCTCGCTTTTTTTGATGATGAACAGGGAGACATTATTCATGTGGGCATTATGCTCAATAGCAATCAGATCATACACTCATCCGGCATTGTAAGAATTGATGCAATAGATAACGAAGGCATTATTAACGGTACCACAAAAAAGCGTACGCATCGGCTTCGTATTATAAAGCGCATTATTCCGGCCCCTTAATAGTTTCGATATCCTTTGCAGGGGTGATGGCAGCAGGTAAGTTTAGTTTATTTACAACTGGCTTTTTAGTGTCGAAAAAAAGCATTTTTACCGCTACCAGCATCATTACAATAGCAAATACTTTTTTAATATTTTCCTGCGATAAGCTCAGAGCGATCTTGCTGCCGAAATAACTGCCAAAAAGAAAAGCGGCAGATATGATGGCAATCACTTTAAAATCTATATAGCCCTGTTTGTAATACTGCATCGCACCGAGGATACCAATGGGAAGTAGCAGAATGCCCAGCGAAGTACCTTGGGCCATTTTTTGCGAGAACCCTAGAAAAAATACGAGGCAGGGCACAATGATAATACCACCACCAACCCCTACCAGGCCACTAAGCATACCGGCTGCCAGACCTACTACCAGCAGTATAAGTACCATTTGTGTATCCATCTTAATTTTATTTGCTTTCATGTTTATCAGGAAAACGTTCAGTATATCTTTCTATTGAATCGTTGATGATGCGGAATGCAGTAGCCTTATCCTGGAATTCATCGATCAGTACTTTTTTATTTTCCAGCACTTTGTACTGCTCAAAATAATTTCTCAGTACAGCAAAGAAATGGGGAGGCAAGTCACCTATTTCGGAGGTATGGTTTACAGATGGGTCTTTGCTGGCCACCGCAATGATCTTGTCATCTTTTTCCCCATTGTCAATCATTTGCATGTTGCCTATTACTTTAGCTTCCACCAGGCAAAGCGGTTGAATGCTCTCGCTGCAGATCACCAATATATCCAAAGGGTCATTGTCTTCGCCCAGCGTTTTTGGAATGAAGCCATAGTTTACCGGGTAATGAAACGAGGAATAAATAACACGGTCTAATTTTAAAAGGCCCGTCACTTTATCTATCTCATATTTTGCCCGGCTGCCCTGGGAAATTTCAATCAGGGCATTTACCTGGTCAGGGGCATTGGTTCCGTAATGAGCACCATGCCATGGGTGAAGTACGTACATACAATTTTTTTTAGTGTTGAATTAATTTAAAGCCAAACCAGGTAGCTAAGATACCGCCCACTACACTTGTAACGATGTAAAGAAAAGCAAGGTTGTATTTACCCGATTGCATCAAGCCAAGGTTCTCGCTGCTAAAGCCCGAGAAAGTAGTAAACCCGCCGCAGATGCCTGTGGCCAAAAAAAGCTTGACCCCTTCGGGCAAAGTTTCGTCTTTTAGACTCATGGCCAGTATGATACCCAATAAAAAACTGCCAGCCAGGTTTGCAATAAGTGTCGCAAGAGGGAAGGACTGGTTGGGCAGCATCAAAGCAATGCCGTACCTCAGCACAGCACCCATGCTTCCCCCGGCAGCTACCAATAATAAATTTTTTATAAGCATATTATTCTATGGGTAAATTACCAGAGAAAGTATATTTAAAATCTACCGCCCATTTTTTATTTATCCGAACCAGCTTAATTTCCATAGGTTTGTTCATATAACTGTTGCTATAATTAATCAACGTGGTGCTATCATCTACGTCCAGGTATTTATTGATTTCGTAAGAGGCATCTCTATAACCCCGTTTTTTATCTGCCGGCCATTTTTTGTAAGATACTTTGTAAGAGTTAAACAGTTGCACATTCTGTGTATCCTTCAACAGCAGATCAGACGCCCGATCGAAATCGCCATTCAAACTTGCCCTTATGAATTCTCTTCCTGTGTCCAGGGAGGTCTCCGGGCTTTTCTCAGTTTTTTGCCAGCAACTACTTACTATGCTCGCTGTTAAAAATAAAATCAGGATATTTTTCATGTGCATTTTAATATTACGATCCTAAAGTTAAACATCTTTTGGGGTGCAGAAAAAAAAGCACCCCTGAGGATGCTTTCAAAAGAGTTCTTTTAAAACTATTGCTTCAATCCTTCTAAAATCTTTATCGCTGAATCCCATTCTTTGCCCCCTTTCTTCATTTCTTTTTGCAGAGAATCCAGGTTGATGCCTTTCAATTGCTCCATTACGTTGCCAAGGCTATCAGATAAATTAATCCCCTTTTCCTGCATTTTTTCTGCACCCATTCTCATAAGGGAACCCATGTTGAAAGAAACCTTCCAGTCTCCATCTTCTTTTTGCAAAGGAAAATTAACTGATTCTCCAGAGTTTTTATCCTTCACTGCTACTGTTGCATTGTTCCCATCTATTTTAGCTTCTCCTATTTCTACTTTACTTTTGTCGTATTTTTCGCTTTCGCTCAAAGTAGAATTCATTTGTTGCTCCCACATATCCAGTATTGCTTTGCTATCTGCTGTGGCAAGTTTACGGGCTGCAGCCATATCTTTTTTCTGCATGGCTTCAAAAAAAGAAGTCAGGGTTTGTTTGGGATCGCCGGTAGCAGGGTTTTTACAACTTACACTCGCAACGCAGGCAACAACCAGTAGTAGCGTTATCATTTTCTTGATCATGGTAAAAATGTTTTTTGTATCATCAAATGTAAACAGATTTCTCAAAGAAATTCTTTTTGTTTCAACGGCCGGACCGGCTGATTGCCTGCATGCTGTGCAAAAAAAATAAGGCAGCCCTGGGCTGCCTTAATGATAATGTTAATGAAATGTCTTTACCTTTTAATAGCCTCATTGGTTCTATCCAGGTCATCCTTATTGTAAGCCTTGATGATAGATTTTACCAGGCGATGCCTTACCACATCTTCTTCATCTAATTCGATGTAAGAAATACCATCAATGTTTTTCAGCAGGCGGGTGGCTTTAAAAAGTCCGCTTTGTTGATTCTTAGGTAAATCAATCTGCGTAGGATCGCCTGTGATAATTGCTTTTGCATTGGGTCCTATACGTGTAAGGAACATTTTTATCTGCAGGTCGTTGGTGTTTTGTGCTTCATCTAAAATGATAAAAGCATTGTCTAACGTACGACCACGCATATAAGCCAGCGGTGCAATTTCGATGGTGCGGGTGCTCATATAATACCCCAATTTGTCTGCAGGTATCATATCATCCAACGCATCATACAAGGGCCTCAGGTAAGGATCAATTTTCTCCTTCAAATCACCCGGCAAGAAGCCGAGGCTTTCACCTGCTTCTACTGCAGGTCTTGTTAAGATGATTTTTTTAACCAGTTTGTTTTTCAGTGCTCTCACTGCCAGGGCAACGGCCGTATAGGTTTTACCGGTACCGGCAGGTCCTATGGCAAATACGATGTCGTTTTTGTCGCAGGCTTGCACCATTGCTTTTTGATTGGCCGTACGGGCCCTGATGGTTTTGCCGTTAGGGCCAAAAACCAACACGTCATTGGGGTTACGATCCAGGAAGTTGTCCACCGCCTTTTCATCGTCGCCACCCAAAATTTGTTCAAAATAATTTTCGCTCATGTGTCCGTTTCTTTGCAGGTACTGAACAAGGAGATCAATCTTTTCTTTTGCTTCTTCAATCTGTTCCGGGGCTCCACTTAATTTTATCTGTGTGCCACGGCTTAAAATTTTTAAAAGAGGAAATTTCTTTTTAAGGATGTTTAGCTTACCGTTGTTTACTCCAAAAAATTCGATCGGATTTACGGTTTCAAGGTTGATGATGGTGTCTGTCAATGCTTTTCCGTTTTAGCCACTTTTTCTTACAAAGAAAAAATGGGTTGGGTAAAAGAAAATTGTTACAAAAGGTTGGATGAATTCATTCTTAGTAAATTTATATTCCAACTAATTACAATGCTAATTTAATTATACACATTCAAATTATATTGGTGGAAAAGTTAATAGATGAAGCTGCTTCCAAAACTTAACAATAACAACACATAGGAAAGTGTAGTCGTTAAAACCTTGCCAGCAGTTTAAGATTGATCAATCTTGGGGTAAGACGATTTGGAATGGCGAAAGAATTATTGGCAAAATCTTTTATTATCTGGTAAGAGATTATATTGGCCCGGTCAATGAGGTTGAAGACTTCGAAACTAGCCCAAATGTTTTCAAACTTTCTAAAAGGATCATGGCTGCGACGTTTCGATTTATCTGACAACAACAAGGCACTGAAACCAATATCTACCCGCATGTAAGGCTCCACTATCAAACCATTTCTGTAGCGTACGCTGTTGGGTAAATTGTACGTCATATTGCTGCCATACAAAAGGTTCAAATGAACTTTAAAATTTTTATTGGTAGCCAGGTAATCTTCTAAAAATAAGCCGACGGTAATCAATCTGTCAGACGGCCGACGCAGCCATCCTACACTTGTTTGCACACTATCTGTCACCACCTGGTCTTGAGTGCCGGGCTGTATAATTTCTCCAGCAGCATTTATGTATTGCTGGTAAAAATCGTTGTCCAGGTTTTCCCTGGTGCGCATCAAACCTACGCTGAGCCAGCTCTGTGCATCATCTACCAATTCGCCAAAGAGACGCATTTCTAAACCGGTTGCATAAGCCCTTGCATTGTTGCTTCCAAGGTACCTGATCTTTACATTGTCTATATCATAAGGCACCACATCGGTCATGTTTTTAAAATATGCTTCCGTGGTGAGCCTGAAAGGCCTGCTGCCGGGGCCTTTAAAGTTATAGTCCATGCCGGCAATAAACTGCGTGCTTTTTTGCGATTTAATGTTGCTATTTATGCTGCCATCATTGCTGCGCAGTTCACGGTAAAAAGGCGGTTGTTGATAAACACCTGCAGAGGCTTTAAAAATCACATCTTTTTTCCAGGAAGGTTTCCAACTGGCCTGCACCCGCGGACTGATTAAAAATTCTTTGTTTAAACTATTGTAATTGTAACGGGCGCCCACCTGCAGAATAACCTCGTTTTTTGTTTTTGATAAATAAATATTGTCTTGCAGGTAGCCGCTGTACTTTTGAATTTGCAGGTCTGCGGTAGAGTTTTGGGAGTTGAATAAAAAAAGTGCAGAAGGATTTGCGGGCAACGAATAGCCAGCGGAATCCTGGTACTCCCATTGGCGAAGTTTGTCCTTTATATTGGTTTGCTCAATGCTATTGCCCCATTGCAGAAAGTGCTTACCCTGCGTGTAACTTCCTTTGTGGCTGGCGTTCCATACTTCAATATCCAATTCGTTTCTTGCATAGTTCTGGTAGTAACCTGCACCAAGGGGATTTACAATTTCGCCGAATGTGCCGCTGTTGTTATCAAAATCCCGGTCACCAAACACATACGCACCAGCAATGTCAAAGTTTTCTTTTTCATTGTCTTTGAAACGGCTGAGCATCCATTTAAGTTTCAATTTTTCATTGGGCGAATGCAACAGGCTGGCGCCAATTAAGCCCGTGTTGTAAGCATCTCTTTCCTGTCCTTCAAAAAATATATCCAGGCCAAGGTTGGCGGTATACAACGGCGAGAACACAGAGGAAGTTTTTTTAACAGACTCCGGGAAAAAAGAAAAACGAGAGGTAGAAAAAATGCCCAATAATTCTAACTGCCATTTTTTGCTTACCTGGTAAGTAACGTAAGCTTGTGCATCGGAGGCCGAAGGTATATAGGCCCCTTGCGTGGGCTGGTTGCTCAGCAGGTTGCGGTTGTTTTTGTTTCTCACAGCAGCCAGCCAGGTTACTTTCCCTTTTTTTGAACTGCCTTCCAGTTGCAGACCTTGTTCTAAAAAACTTACATAAGCACTACCACCAAAGGTTGTTGGTTTTTTATACTGAATGTCTAGTACGCTGCTCATCTTATCGCCATACTTTGCCTGGAAACCGCCTGTGTAAAAACTTACATTGCGGGCCAGCTCCGGGTTGATGAGGCTTAGGCCTTCCTGCTGCCCGCTGCTTACCAGGTAGGGGCGGTACACTTCAAAATCGTTGATGTAAATCAAGTTCTCGTCATAGTTACCTCCACGTACATTGTACTGGGAAGTTAATTCGTTGTTGCTGCCCACCAATACTTTTATGAGTGCTTCCACACCGCCAGTGGTGCTGGGTAAAGTGATGGCATTTTTCGGATTAATTTTAACCAGGCTATTTTCCGTACGTGTTCGTTCATCCGTCACCACAATTTCTTCCATACTAAGGCCGTCTGCTTTTAATCGTATAACAATCACTTCTGTTTCGCCTGGGCTTAGGTAGAAATTCTTTTGTTGAGAAAGGTAGCCCAGATGGCTGAAAACGAGCGCAATTGCTTTTTGAGCGGGCACAACTAAAGTAAAGCGGCCACTATCGGAAGTTGCAATGCCAGCAGAGCGTCCCAAAATAACTACCGAAGATTTTGCCAGTGGCAAATCATTTTCATCTACGATGATACCGGAGATGCTGGCATTTTTGTTTTGAGCAATTGCTGATAGGCTAAGCAGGATAAAGAAAAAGGCGACCAGTAGTCTCATTGGTTGAAGATAGATATTTTATTGATTGGCAAAAAAGCTGGCACTTAAATTAGCAGTTTGCTGTACGGCTCTCAAGCTAAATTTTAGAGCCTTTTTAAATCTGCGATGGTTCCTGCAGGGTCGGCCGATTTAAAAACTGCATTGCCAGCTACCAACACATCTGCACCGGCAGCAAGGATGCTGGCGGCATTTTCCAGCGATACACCGCCATCTATCTCAATCAAAACATTTGCGCCAGCATCGGCAATCATTTGTTTCAATTCTTTTATTTTAAGCAGCGTGCCTGGTATAAAAGATTGGCCGCCAAAGCCAGGATTTACACTCATCAGGCAAACGAGGTCAATATCTAATAGCACATCTTTCAATGATTGCACGGGTGTGTGTGGGTTTATGGCAACCCCGGCTTTCATGCCCAAACTTTTTATCTGCTGTATGTTTCTGTGCAAATGCCGGCAGGCTTCCAGGTGAATGGTAAGATTATCGGCTCCGGCTTTTTTAAAAGCTTCTGCATAGTTTTCAGGTTCTTCAATCATGAGATGCACATCACAAACTTTGCCGGTCGTTTTACGAATAAACTCAATGATCATGGGGCCAAAACTGATGTTGGGTACAAATCTTCCATCCATCACGTCAAGGTGAAACCAGTCTGCCTCACTTTGGTTCAGCATATCACAATCCTTAGCAAGGTTTAAAAAATCTGCAGATAAAAGAGAGGGAGCAATTAGTGCCATTGGTAAAATATTTTAGTGCGTTTTATTTACAATCAAGTTAGGTTCAAAAAAATACGGTCATCATTTATTTTAGCAAGTTGGTAACTTTTGCAAGAGCCTGCCTGGCTTCGTCGTAATCGGCATCATATATTAGAGCTGTTTCATAGCTTTCCTTTGCATCTTCTAACCGGTTCAATTTTTCGAAGCACAGTCCCATGTAAAAATAGCCTTCAGCATAGGAGCTTTTAATTTTTACAGCCTTATCCAACACCCTCAGCGCTTCCATATATTGTTCCTGGCGGTACAGTACCAGCGCTTTTTCTTTATAGGGTTCCATAAAAGTATACGTTGTACTGATGGCCTCATCAAACAAACCGAGGGCCTTTTCATCTTCCCGGATACTGCTGTAGTAAATCCCTTTTATAAGAATTGATTCTTTTATGAATTCTCCTTGTTTAATAAGCAAGCCAGCCAATTGTAAAGCTACCGGGTTTTTTGTTTCAGCATATAACTTAGCCAATAGCAATATATCATTTGTGTTGTTTGATAACCTGGTACTTGTTTCCAGTGCTTTGATAGCTTCACCTGTATCTGCATTTTCGTAATGCAAGATTCCTTTAATGTGCCAGAACCTAAAGGCTGAGCTGTCTCTTTTCAAAGCATCATCAACTGTTGAAAGGGATTTTTCATACTCAGCATTGTCACGATAGAATTGAACAAGGTTCTCTACGAGTAAAATGGAGTCAGGATATTTTTGCAGCACTTCTGTGAGTTGTTTTTCCTGGGAAAGAGTTCCTGCAGGTACTTCCTTAGCTTCTTCATTGTTGCAGGCCGCCAGGAAAAAAACAAATAAAATGAGTAGATATTTCATGAAAAAATTGTGTTGCAAAAGTAATAGATTGCTCTGTGAATGAATGACAATAGTATTACAAAATTAATAGCGAGCAGGCTTAGCTTTGCCCTTTTAAAAAAACAATTGTATGATGAAGCATCTGTTAATGATTCCTGTTTGGTTTATCTTGTCATGGTCTGCTTACAATCATGAAGCAGTGCGATCCCTTACCTTAGCTCCTTTGCAAAACGATACCATACATTTTCCCGGGGAAGATCATTTTGCAAATGTGCGCCAGCTAACTTTTGGCGGCGATAATGCCGAAGCCTATTTTAGCAACGATGGTAAATACCTTGTTTATCAAAAATCGAATGTGAAAGAGGGAATTGCCTGCGACCAGATATGGATGGGTAAGATTCCTACCTCACCCGGCGAAGCATTTGTTCCCAAATTAGTGAGTACCGGAACTGGCAGAACCACCTGTGCTTATTTTTACCCGGATGGCCAGCACATTTTGTACGGCTCAACACACTTGGGAAACAAGGACTGTCCGCCTGTGCCAGATCGCAGCAAATATGGAAACAAATACATTTGGCCCATATACGAGAGCTTCGATATTTTTAAAGCCGATACCAGCGGAAAAATTGTAAAGCGCCTGACCAAAACAAAAGGTTACGATGCAGAAGCAACTATTTCTCCAAAAGGAGACATCATGATATTTACGTCTATGCGTGACGGTGACCTGGAACTGTATATCATGAATTTGAGAGGTAAGAAAGTTAAACGGATTACCAATGCGCTTGGCTATGACGGTGGCGCATGGTTTAGTCCCGATGGAAGCAAGATTATTTGGAGGGCTTCCAGGCCAACAACTGATGACGAAGTAAAAGAGTACAAAGAACTACTGGCACAAAATCTTGTTGCACCTACGCATATGGAAGTATGGATAGCCAATGCAGACGGCAGCGATGCAAAACAAGTTACCAACCTGGAGCAGGCCAACTGGGCACCTAATTTTACACCAGATGGTAACCACTTTATATTTTGCAGCAACCATGAGTACACAAGAGGTTTTCCGTTTAATATGTACCTTACTAATTTAGATGGCAGCAATATGCAAAAAATTTCCAGGGACAAAGGTTTTGATGCCTTCCCCATGTTTAGCCCTGATGGGAAGAAATTTGTTTTTTGCAGCAATCGCAATAACGGTGGTACGAGGGATACGAATATTTTTATTGCAGATTGGGTGGAGTGAGTCAAAAGTCAAAAGTCAAAAGTCAAAAATGAAAGCCTGCCCCTATTGAATGTAGGGGGTGAAAAGTGAGAGGTGAAAGATGAAAAGTGAAAGCATGCCCCTATAGAATGTAGGGGGTGAAAAGTCAAAAGTGAAAGTGAAATTTGCACCGAGTTAATGGCTGGGCTGCTAGTATGACGGGTACACAAATCAAAAATCACAAATCAAATATCATAAATCAAAATCTGTTTGTTTAAACATAAATAGATTTTAATGCTCCCGCTGTTGTAGATTTGGCCAACTAAAAACTAATAATTATGGAAAGTGGACTATTGCATTTGCACAATTTTTTACGCTGGGTAATTTTGTTTTTTTTACTGCTGTCAATTGTACAAGCTTTTGGAAAAAAAGCAGGCCTGAAGAAAACAAGTTTGTGGTTGTTGATTGCCTCTCACATTACTTTGTTGATTGGATTATACCAGTATTTTACAGGAGCATTTGGTTATAAACTCATTCAGTCAAATGGTTTTAGTGCAGTGATGAAAGATAGTGCACTGCGTTTTTGGGCTGTAGAACATATTAGTACCATGATTATAGCAATTATTCTTATCACCATTGCAAGGGGCAAATCAAAGAGTGCTGCATACGGTGCTGCATCGTGGTTATACCTTATTGCATTGTTCCTAATTCTTGCAGGTGTTCCATGGCCATTTAGGGAAGGAATAGCAAGACCCTGGTTCCCGGGAATGTAAGCAAGGAATAGACTTGTCACACTACTTTTCTAAAATGAAAGCGTAGTAAAATACTTTAAAGAAATAGATAATAAGGCCCGCCATAAAGCGGGTCTTATTATTTGGATTGGGAGCTTCCCCTGCTGCCGAGTTCTATCACTTCGCAATTTTTCATTTCTTCTCCATCAATATCAAAGCGAATTAAAGTTCTTACCTGGTGCCACCCATGGTTACCTGCAGCTCCGGGGTTCATATGAAGGCACTTCAGTTTATCGTCATACATTACTTTTAAAATATGAGAGTGACCGCTGATGAAAAGTCCACTATTATTTTTCACCATTTTATCTTTAACTCCTGGTGCATACCTGCCCGGGTAACCACCGATGTGGCGGATAAATACGTTCACGCCTTCGCAGGTAAAAAATAAATCTTCGGGGTATAGTGCCCTGATGGGGGCATCGTCGATGTTTCCAAAAACGCCCCTTATGGGTTTAAAGGCATTCAGTTTGTTAATAACATCCATGTTTCCAAAATCGCCGGCATGCCATACTTCATCGCAGTTTTTAAAATGCCCAAAAATATTTTCGTCTAAAAAGCTATGCGTATCTGATAGGAGGCCAATTCTTGTCAAAGCGTTTCGATTTAAAAAATGTAAATTTGAAATGAAGATAGATAGCAATTAGTAGATTAGTTAATTAGGGGATTGGTTAATTAGTTAATTAGGGGATTGGTTAATTAGTTAATTAGTAGATTGGTTAATTGGTCAATTAATCAATATGATAATTCTATCGAATTGAAGATGCTTCACAAATACGTGACTTCAAACATAGAACGGCACGCCAACATCAAATTATCGAATCATCAAATTAAAAAATGCCTCATTATCATAAAGCCGGAGAAATTCCGCACAAGCGTCACACACAATTTAGAAAGCCAGACGGCAGCCTCTATTCGGAGCAGCTATTTTCCACCGAAGGCTTTTCCAACGATTACAGCATTTCCTACCATACTTATGCCCCAACACTCATTGTAAAATGCGATGAGCCCATTGATGTTGCTCCTGTAATAGCAGAAGAAAAGATGCTCAAGCATCGTAGCCTGGAGGGGTTTAAGGTGAAACCCGAAGCCGATTACCTGCAAAGCCGCAAAGCTGTATTGGTAAACAGTGATTGCCACATTGTGCTGGCTGCTCCTCAACAAGGCATGACTGAGTATTTCTACAAGAACGCTGACGCAGATGAACTGCTTTTTGTGCACGAAGGAAGCGGTGTGGTAAAAACCTGTTATGGTGAGTTGAGTTTTAGCTATGGAGATTACATCGTTCTCCCGCGGGGAACCATTCACCAAATACATTTTACAGATAGCAACAACAGGTTATTTATCGTGGAATCGTTTCATCCTATTCGGTACCCCAAAAGGTACATGAGCAAGAACGGCCAACTAATGGAGCACGCGCCTTTTTGCGAAAGGGACATCAGGGTGCCGGAGAACCTGCAAACCCATGACCAGAAAGGAGATTTTATCATCAAAACAAAAAAGAAAGGCTTGTTATATGGTATCCATTATGGCACACACCCTTTTGATGTGATAGGGTGGGATGGCTGTTGTTATCCGTACATTTTCTCCATTCACGATTTTGAACCCATCACAGGTAGAGTTCACCAGCCACCACCGGTGCACCAGACTTTTGAAACAGATGCGTTTGTCGTATGTTCCTTTGTACCCAGGCTGTTTGACTATCATCCTTTGGCCATACCTGCACCCTACAACCACAGTAATATAGACAGCGATGAATTGCTTTATTATGTGGATGGCGACTTTATGAGCCGTAAACATGTAACCCGTGGCATGATCACCTTGCACCCGGCGGGAATTCCCCACGGGCCGCACCCCGGCCTTGCAGAAAAAAGTATTGGAGTAAAGGAAACCAAAGAGCTGGCTGTAATGGTAGATACATTCAGGCCACTGCAGCTAACCACTACGGCACTCGAAATTGAAAACGAAGGCTATGTTATGAGTTGGGCCGAATAAAGTTTGAATGGTTTAAGAAGTTTCAGGAGTTTGCGACCTTTGGAACTTTTTAAACCTTTGGAACCTGTGAAACTTTTTCCTAAATTGTTGTATTAAAAAAACTTTCAGTTATGATAAAATTTCAAGAGTTAAAAGTAGGCGACTACCTGGTAGTTGACAACGAAGGTGATAAACGCAGGGGAGAAGTAACCAATTTAAATGCTAATGAAAAGCAGGTGTGTGTAGACAATGGCATACAGGAGTTTTGGTATGAAACTGACCAACTTTCGCCCCTGGAGATTAACGACGAAGAGTTGCAAAATTTAAAGTTTCACAAGGAGTTGCTGGAGGATGGTATCGTCAAATATTCTAAGGGCGCTTTTAGAATGGCAGTTCCCAGGGACGGCGACTTTTCTAACATGGAACTGTGGTACAGGGACGAAAAAAGGCATATGCTGCATTCAATTCCACTGCATACCTTACAAAACCATTTTTATGAAATGACCAAGGTGCATTTAAACGAAGAAGTATTTGACTAAGACTCTGACTGTATTATTATAATAAAAAACCTCCCGTATGTTGTACGGGAGGTTTTTTATTTGGGAGTGATTATTCTCCTTTAGCTTCTTCGGCAGCGTTTTCGCCGTCTTCCAATTTAGCTTTTAATTCAGCCAGTGCACTTAGGTCTCCAAGTGTAGATTTTTCAACTTTAGCCTGTATTGTTTTTACAGCTTTCTTGGTTGAATCAGCTTCAGCTCTTTTCTCTTTTTGTTGCACTTGTTTTTCTTCTTCTTTTTCCTGCTCCCAAAGGCGGGTATGGCTAAGAACGATGCGTTTGTCATTTCTGTCAAATTCAATTACCACAAAGTTGGCAATCTCATCGGCACCAATTGTTTTACCATCTTCTTTTGCAAGGTGACGGGAAGGTACAAATCCTTCAAGGCCATAAGGAAGCTGCACTACAGCACCTTTGTCATCTTTCTTCACAACAGTTCCTTCGTGCAAAGTTCCGATGCCAAATGTATCTTCCAGGCTGTTCCATGGATCTTCTTCAATTTGCTTGTGGCCCAACTGAAGCTTGCGTCCGTCTTTATCAATGCTAAGGATTAACACTTCAATTTCGTTTCCAACCTTGGTGTATTCGTTAGGGTTGTTGAAACGTTTTAACCAGCTCAGATCGCTGATGTGTATCATGCCACCAATGCCAGTAGCCAGTTCTACAAACACGCCATAAGGAGTGATGTTTTTAACTGTTCCGTTGTGCTTGCTGCTTTCCGGGAATTGATTTTCGATAGTGCTCCAGGGATCTTCTGTCAATTGCTTGATAGAAAGACTCATTTTGCGGGTATCCTTATCAAGTGTTACCACTCTAGCTTCGTACTCATCATTTAATTTGAAGAATTCTTTAGCGTTGATAGGAGTGTTGGCCCAGGTAATTTCACTTACGTGAACCAGGCCTTCTACACCCGGCATAATTTCAAGGAATGCACCGTAATCTTCGATGTTTACAACTTTACCTTTTACAGTTTCGCCCTCTTTCAGGTTCTCTGCAAGGGTATCCCATGGGTGAGGAGTCAATTGTTTTAAACCAAGACTGATACGTTTTTTATCATCATCAAAGTCAAGAACAACCACGTTCAGTTTCTGATCCATTTTCAGTACTTCTGTAGGATGGTTGATACGACCCCATGAAATATCAGTGATGTACAACAAACCATCTAAGCCACCCAAATCAAGGAATGCTCCGAAATCTGTGATGTTTTTGATAGTTCCTTCCAATACCTGGCCTTTCTCAAGCTTACCGATGATTTCAGCTCTTTGAGCTTCGATATCGCTTTCAATAAGGGCTTTATGAGATACAACAGCATTTTTAATGGCTTCGTTGATCTTAACCACTTTAAATTCCATTGTTTTACCCACGAACTGATCGTAATCGGTAACGGGTTTAACGTCAATCTGAGATCCTGGCAAGAATGTTTCCATACCAAATACATCTACGATCAAACCACCTTTGGTTTTGCTGGTAACCAAACCAGTAACAATTTCGCCGGTTTTGTTTACTTCTACAATTCTCTCCCATGCCCTGGTAATGCGTGCAGATTTACGGCTCAGGTTTAAGTTTCCTTCCCTGTCTTCCTTTTCTACTACCATTACTTCAATAATATCGCCCACTTTAACACCGCCGGGGATATCTCTGAATTCGTTCAAAGAAATTAGACCATCGCTTTTAAAGCCGATGTTTACCACCACATCAGTTTTGGTTAATGATTCTACAGTTGCCTGTATCATTTCGCCATCATTGATTTGTTTGAAAGTGTTGTCGTAAACGTCGTCGTACTTTGCTTTTTCTTCTGCAGAATAAGAAGATACGTTGCGTTTATCCCTGCTCCAGTCAAAATCATCGTGGGCAGTTTCTACGATAGGTTCGTAGGCTGGTTCGTTTGTTGTCGCAGTAGCCTCTACTGTCTCGCCAGCATCTGCTGACTCGGCAGCCATTGGCTCCAGTTCTTCTGCGTTTAGTTGTTTGTTAATATTGAATGACATAAAATAACCCCGTGGTTTTATACGGGGCAGCAAAAGTAAGGCTTTTTATCAAAATTATGCCCTGTTCAGGTCTTGTATAAATAAAAATGCCCCGAAACCGGGGCATTTTTATTATTTGATTTAAGGCTATTAAAGTACTAATACTCTTCCTGTTTTAAGCCTGTTTCCTCTGGAATCTGTTAACTCAACACTATAGATTCCTTTTGGATGATTTTTAAGATCTACATCCAGTCTTGTATAAGCAGAAGTAACGGGGTAAGATCTTGAATAAATTCTTGAACCTTTACTGTCAAACACACTTACTGTGCGAGCGAAAGGTGAACTGCCCAATTGGCTAAAGAACCTTACCTGGAACTGTCCTGTGTTAGGGCTAGGATAGATGAACAGTAAGTCGTTGGCTGCAGCAGAAACTCTGAAGCCCGCTGAAGTTGCTGTACAACCATTCACGTCATTCACTCTTACGGTGTATAGGCCTAATTTGTCTACATCAACCACCAAAGTATTGGCAGTAGCACCTGCTACAAGAGCACCATCCCTGAACCAGGTATAAGTTGCGGCTGCATTTGGAGAAACCGCAGCAGACAAAGTTGTTGTTTGACCAGGGTAGATAGCACTGAACGGGCTAGCTGTAACTGCAATAACCGGTGTTGGATTCACAGTTAGCGTAGCAGCAGTTGAATTTGAACTACCGGTACATGGAGCAGCCAAAGCTGACAGGCGATACCTGTCACCGTTAAGTGCTACTCCAGCACCAGTGATGGTCAATGTGTTGGTGGTTGCACCAGCATAAACGCCCGCATTTGCAACGTTGGTGTAAGTAGCACCATTATCAGTGCTTACCTGCCATACAATAGAACTTGCAGAACCATTGGTAGCGCCAGATGTAAATGTAGTGTTGGCACCCTGGCAAATTACCCTGTTAACGGGAGCAGCGAATACCGTAGGAAGTGATCTAACGGTAATTGGAATGGTAGTTACTGTTGCCTGACAATTAGGAGTTGCAAAACTTACACTGTAGTTAACCACACCTGAAGTGTCTGGTTTAGCATAAACCGTAGTTGCAGGTGTACCTGTGTAAGGAATAGTGGCAGCGGCATCGGTGAAGATAGTGCCCGGACGGGTGGTTGTCCAAGTACCCTGAGCAAAGTTAGGAGCAGTATACGTTATAAATAAGCTTGCTGCGGTTACACTACCCGCATCAGGAGCGCCCAAATCTGCTATATTGATATTCCATGTGCCATTCATGGTGCCTAATAGGGCTGCCCATGATGTATTTGCTACTACCAGGTCGCCAAAGTTCGTGTTGCCAATTGCAAATCTTTCTGCACGATAAGAACCAGATCTTGGAGCTGGGGCCCCGCTGATAGCGGCAGTCGATATAGAATCAATAGTAGTATTAGTAAAGTTTGCCGTGCTGTTGGTTCCAGCAGCATTATCTAACAAAGCAAACAAGTTCAACTTCTGGTTATTAGGAGCTTTTAAGTTCATTACCAAGTCACCCACATACGGATGAGTAATGCTAAACCTTACACCTATGTTCTGGATTACAGAGCCAGCAGGAATTCCGGAAACTGTGAAAGGAATAGCGGTAGAAGTGGTAACCGGGAAAGTTCCGTCAGGAATGGCAACCGGCATACCTGTGGCAACGAAAGTGGCTGTTACAGCACTAGATACAGTATTAGTGATGCTCAACTGCTGAATTGACCCAAGACAGATAGTAGCAGATGTTGGATTCACCATAGTGACTAACGGTGTTACAGTTAATGTTGCAGTGTTGCTAAAATCAGCACCAGTGCAAGCTCCTGAGAATACTGCACGGTATTGGTAACTATTCAAACCTGCCGTTGCCGGGTTAATTGTCAGCGTGCTTGTATTTACTCCGCTATAAGGAGCGGCAGCAGGAACATTTTGCCATGGAGCAGTAGCATTTGGCCTAAACTGCCAATATACTACAGGGAGAGAACCTGCGACAACCACAGAGAAAGAAGTACTCGCACCGCAAACAGCAGAGGTATTGGCCGGTTGTGTGGTGATGGTGGCTGGTACACAAGGAACTATGTTAACAGTATAATCTTCTGTTTCACCGAATGTGTAATTCAGGCAGGCATTAGCCCCGGTAAGGGCAGTGGAAAAACGAACCCTTACCCTCATGCGTGTATATCCAAGTGCAGTTGCGCCAGGCACAGCAATCACACCATTGTGAATACCTCCGCTACCAGCGGTAGTTGCGCCAAGGTTGGTAAATTCAGAAGCTTCAAAAGAACCACTTCTGTCGTAATCGATCCATACACCAACTTGTTCAGTAAAGTTATCCCCGGTTGTAACAGCTATTGGATTGTTAGCTCCCTGAACAATGGTTGCTGTATCGGTACCTGTGTAATTTGCATAACCATTTGCAGAGCAGGCAGAGGATTTATTAAGATTACCCAGTTTCACATTTTCTATCACATCATCATCCGTGCAATCAGAGGCTGCAGGTACGCAATAACATGCAGATACCGGATTTGCAGTTACCTGAACAGGAGTAGAAGTTCCTACATTTCCGCCACAGGTAACAGTAGCCCGGTAAAATGTGGTAGCTGTAATAGCCGCAACCGTATAAGAACTATTCATGGCTGCTGCGATTGGCGTAAATGGACCAGCTGCTGATGGGCCAGAGAACCATTGGTAGGTAAGACCTGCCCCTTGGGTGGTATTCTGCAATGAAAGTGTAAATGGAGTTGAAGGACAAACAGCCGCTGCAGTAGTGAGCGTATTTCCTGGAGTTGGAGTACCTGTGCAAGGACCTGTTGTGTAATCAATCCTAAAATGTTGATCCTGGGCACCGCCGCCGCCGGCATCTACTATGTTAACGAACGTGTTTGTAGTAACATTTCTTTGCTTAGAATTAGCCCCAGCTGGAGAAGGCACACCCGCTATGGTACTGGGGGGTGTAAAATTGCTGATACCGCCATTGCCAAGTTGCCACTCTATCCAATAAGTTCCCGGAGGGAGTACAGCATTTACGTTGGCGTCAATCTTCCAGATGCGTCTTGTTAAGTCTGCGGTTGCAGCTGTGCGGTACAAATTTGCAAATGTAGAACTGGAGAATATATTTGTTGTTAAGTTGCCCCAAACCGGAGTGGGAGAACCTACCGATGGATCAGTATTGTAGATCCTTGCTCTTACATCTACAAAAGGAGAATTAACTCCTGCATAGCCCGTAGAATATGCGTAAAAAGAAACTTTACTTAAAGTCCAGGTTGGACCTGCAGGTACGATGAAATCGTCTGCAAGAGTTACATTGGCAGTAATGTTTGCTCCAAAGCCTAAACCTGTATTTGATCCTTGAAGTTGGCTCCAGGTTGTGCCTGCCGGAGCTGCAGCACCTCCACCGGAAAGGTTGGCGCCGGTAGACAAATTGCCATTTACGTATGTTTGAGCATTGGCCAAACCTGTAAATACAGAGAGAAAACCGAAGGCCAGCGCCGTTGATTTAAATACTCTCCTAAGTTTGTTAAAAGTAGTTTTGGATTGCATAATTAAGTTTTGTTTAAAAAAAATTTACGTCTAAAAAAAATGGATGTTCAATTTCTGATAGAACAAATGATGCTTTGCATAAATCGTTCTTCTTTTGAAACCCTTCGATAATAAGAAATGAATTATTGAATGTTTTCTGCAACTTCAGAAGCCTTAGAAACCTGTGCAGGAGAACCTTTAGTTGCCTTGCCAGCATCCAGAGCTTTGGCCTTGGCTTCTTTAGCCCTTTCTTTAGCTGCGTTATTGGTAGGTGTTGCAGTAAGCGATATTGGGTTGGCTTTCCTCTTAGCAGTTTTAGAAGGCTCTTGCGCCATAGCTACACTACCGAGGCAAAAACCGGCAATAAGAGTAAGTAAGATTTTTTTCATGATGTAAAATTTTATTTAAAAAAAGTTTCTCAAATATACACTTCTCGCCTCATTGTAAAAAAAATTTGTTAAACTTTTAGACGGTTGATTTATATATAATTATTATGTTTGGGGAGTAAAAAAAGTGGGTAAACAGCAGCTATCATTCATTTTATGTTTAGAATGGAGAAATGGTTTACTTTAGTCGCTTGTAATTTTGTTTAATTTGTCGGAGATGAATCGTTTTCTTGCCACTTTAAAAGAGTCCCGCTTTGTAAAAGGAATTATATATTCCATTGTCGGAGTATTTACTTACCCTGGCCTAAATATTATCAACAAACTCGATATTAAGGGTACGGAGCACCTGGAAAATTTGCCTAACAGCAATGTTCTTTTTGTGAGCAATCATCAAACTTACTTTGCAGATGTAATGACCTTTATCCATATTTTTTGTGCAGTTAGCTGGCGCAAAAAAAATAGATTGGGTATTCCATTTTATTTACTTTGGCCCTTTACCCGTGTTAACTATGTGGCTGCAGAAGAAACCATGAAAACAAGCTGGCTTACCAAACTATTCCTGATGGCAGGCGGCCTTACCGTAAAACGTACCTGGCGCTCGGAGGGATCAGAAGTAAGAAGAGGGTTGGACCCCTCTGATACCAGGAAAATTACGGATGCTCTGAATAAAAACTGGGTCATCACTTTTCCGCAGGGTACCACCAAGCCCTTTGCACCCGGCAGGAAAGGCACTGCCTACATCATTAAGCAAACAAGACCCGTTGTGATACCAGTGGTGATCAGCGGCTACTGGCGGGCCTTTAATAAAAAAGGATTGAAGTTTAAAAAGAAGGGCTCCTTATTGTCCGTAACCTTTAAAGAACCTTTGCAGATAGATTACGAGGATACCAATGAAAATATATTGGAGAAAGTGATGGATGCCATTGAGCAAAGTAAAAAGTTTATGCTCAAAAGCAAACACCACCTTATGAACAAGATGGATAAATAAAAATTTATTTATCACATCTCTAATTAATTTAAAATAGATGTGCCTGTAATAATCGGCTCTCAGTAGCTAAGAATTATTTAACGAACAAAGCCTTTAATTCCTCCGCCTCTTCTGGCTTCATTTTTCCCCCAAGTATCAAACGCAGTTGTCTTCGCCTGAGTGCGCCTTCAAACAATGCTATTTCTTCTGTGCTTTCGGGAATAAGTTTATTTACCGGTCGTGGCTTCCCGTTGGGGTCCAATGACACAAATGTATAATAAGCTTCATTGCTTTTGTATTTGTACTGCTGAATGGCATCTTCGCCCCACACCTTCATGTGCACTTCCATGCTACTATTAAAAGCACGGGTCACTTTGGCTTCAATGTGCACCACGTTCCCAATCTTAATGGGCGTTTCAAAAGAAATATTATCAACCGATGCGGTTACAACCGGTGCGGCACAATGTTTCATAGCGGCCAGGGCTGCTGCAATATCCATCCAATACATCAGGCGGCCACCCATCAGGTTTCCAAAATTGTTGGTGTCATTTGGTAGTACCAGTTCAGTCATTATTACCAACGATTCACTTGCTTTTTTATCCATCTCAAAAATTTTTGCAAATATAGCGCAACCATTACTGCATAGCCTTAGGAACACTTATGATTAAGGGAATTTTTCATCTGATAGGAGCTGGAAAAAGATTACCGGGTGAAGCAGGATCCTGGATTGTCTTTTACATATTTTATGATCCCCATAAATTCTTTCCTGGTTCTGCCCCCATAAAAAAACGACGATGTAGCAGTAGAATTCTTAGTAGCCGAGTCCGTTTGTTGCGCACTTTCATCCTAAGCTTGCCAGTTTCGCCAGCACTTTATTTGTTAAGCTTTTTAAACAATAACCACTTGCCTTTGTTTGTGGAATAAAACACACACATATGGAAGGATTAAAAGGCAAAAATATTTTAGTAGTAGGAGCCACAGGTGGCATAGGTGCCCAAACAGTAAAATTATTAGCTACCAGCGGGGCAAACCTTTTTTTAGCAGGAAGGAACGAAGCGAAGTTGAAAGAAGTAGCGCAGCTCAATCAAATTCCACTGGAAAGAATTTTTGCATTGGACATCTCGAAACCAGCAAGCGTAACAGCCTTGAAAGAAAAATACGATCAGGAGTTTACCGGTATAGACATTTTGGTGAATGCCGCAGGTATAGGCATCATCAAACCAATGGATACTTTAACTGATTCGGATTTCATGCAAACAATCAATGATAATTTGTACGGTCCGTTCTTGTTGGTAAAAGCATTTTTACCCGGCATGAAGGAAGTGAAAAAAGGATTGATCATAAATATACCAGGCGTGCTGGGCAAAGTGCCCATGGCTGGAGCGGCAGCCTACAGTGCCAGTAAATATGGGCTGGTAGGCATGATGCAAAGCATCAGGGAAGAATTAAAAAGAACGGATATCCGGATCACCAATTTATTTCTGGGCGGCGTAGATTCTCCTTTTTGGGATAATATAGATTTAAGAGTTCAACGTGAAAAAATGATACAGGCAGAAGAGGCCGCTAAAGCAATTTGGTTTCTTTGCCAGCAACCTTCCAGCGCTGTCGTGAGCGAAATGGTTTTGCAACCATTTAATCACCAGGCAATATGACAACAATCATCTACCTATATATTTGGTAGTTCGTTAGCTAAAGCAGAATTTTGCTGTCCAAATTGCTTACATGATATCATTCGATAATACGGAATATGCTTTTGAATACAAGACATCTGGTGAATTAAAAAAAGCTCAGTTTCTTTTTTCGGCCATGGGAAATCCGGTGTTGTTAAAACTCGGGCTGGCCATGGCGCCAGTAGCCATTCGTTGGAACATTCCTTTTACAAAGCCGCTTTTACGTTCTACCATTTTTGGTCAATTTGTAGGGGGCGAAACATTGCAGGAAACTGCCCTTGTTGCTAACAAGCTAGAAAAATATCATGTAAAAGTGATACTAGATTATGGTGTAGAAGGCGGGGCAGATGGCGAAGCTGGTTTTGAGGAATCTACCAATGAATTTATAAAAGTAGTTGACTATGCAGCCACGCAAAAGAACATCCCTTTTATGAGCATAAAGGTTACAGGTTTTGTTCGCTTTGGTTTGTTGGAAAAGTTAGATGACAGGATGCATGCCCTAACGGGCTCGCTAATAAATCGCTACAACCAGGCCATAGAGCAGTTGCCCATCCCGGAGAAAGAAGAATGGGAACTCTGCGTGAGCCGTTTAAAGCGTATTTGCGAAACTGCCAATTCAAAAAATATTGGTGTGTTGGTAGATGCGGAAGAAACATGGATTCAAGATCCTGTAGATGCTATGACCATGCTTATGATGGATACTTACAACAAAGACAAAGCGGTTGTTTACAATACACTTCAGTTATACCGGCACGACAGGCTCGCCTTTTTAAAAGAAAGTTATACAGCAAGCAAGGAGCGAAAGTTCATACTGGGGGCTAAATTGGTAAGAGGTGCTTATATGGAAAATGAAAGAAAGCGTGCAGCAGAAAAAGGTTATCCTTCTCCCATTCAGCCCAACAAAGAATCGTGTGACAGGGATTATGACCTGGCCACTGAGTATTGCATTAGCCACCTGCAAGATTTGTGCATGATAGTAGCCTCCCACAATGAAAAGAGTAATCTTTATGCCACTCAATTACTAGACGAGCGTGGCCTGCCACACAACCACCCACATATTCATTTTTCCCAGCTTTACGGCATGAGTGATCATATAACTTTCAATCTTGCGAAGGGCGGCTGCAGTGTGAGTAAGTATTTGCCGTTTGGCCCCATCAAAGATGTGATACCTTACCTGATGCGGCGGGCACAGGAAAACAGTTCTGTAGCCGGGCAAACGGGCCGGGAGCTGGGTCTTATTAAAAAAGAATTGCAAAGAAGAAAAGCACAGCGATAATTTTATTGCACCTGTATGATGCTATTGCCTGCCAATGCAAACACAGCATCATGCTCCATAGGCTTGATGGGATGCGTGCCCGTAAATTTGCCGAAGGCGGGCAGCACTGCATACTGCCTGTTAAAATAAAAACAAGGTAAACGCAACGATTGTTTTCCGACACCCCTCATGGTAATGCCGGGATGGATGTGTCCACTGAAACAATAATTTTCATCATCATCAGCCAGGTCGCAAATATCATGTGTGAATATAAAAGGATCAACATGGTACGAACCCATATGGGTGTGAATGCCTGCTTTGGTGTAATTATCTGCCTGTAAAATATCATGATTGCCCAAAACCAGATCTATGCGGAGATCCGGTAGGTTCTGTCTCCACTTTAAAAACAAGTCGTGTTCTTTATTGGAGTGGCTGTGAAAAAGGTCGCCCACTATAATGAGCCTTGCCGGTTTGTAAAACTGTATTTCTGCAAACAAACGCAGCATATCTTCGCTCAGCATATTTTGCGGAATGCCAATACCGTTCTTTCTAAAGTGGCCGCTTTTGCCCACATGAAGATCAGATAATATCAATGCTCTTTGCTCTTCCCAAAAAACGGTGCGGTTGGCACTCAATAAAAAATGATTGTTGAGGATGCTGTGGGAAAGGTAAGTTGTCATTCATGCAAAAATATTGCTTCCTGCTATCTATATATTTGGTTTTGTTTTATTTTTTTACTTCCGTAATTTGGACAAAACTAAATAGATTATGAGTAATCAAGACATGCACAACGATTCTTTAGATGCGGGCGATTTTGGCAAACCGGCCTTACCAACGGGGCTCAATGTATTAACCATCCTAACTTTTATTGGTTCAGGTATTCAGTTGTTATTGGTGGCTTTAGGCTTTTTTAGTGCCCAAAAAAATTACGAAGAGAAAGACAAGATGCTGGCCCGGATGAACAGTGCTGAGATGCCTGGCTTTTTTAAGGCTATGATGCCCAATCCTGAAAACTATGAAGAAATGGTAACCAAAAGTTTTGAGAACCGGTTGCCTTTATTGATACTGGGGCTTTTGGCCACAGCACTCTGTATATATGGAGCTATGCAAATGCGACAGTTAAAAAAGCAGGGGTATATATTTTACCTGGTAGGTCAAGTATTACCTTTCCTTTCTACCGTATTGTTTCTAGGAGCCTTTGTGTTTGCCGGGGTAGGCTTTGCAGTTAGCACAGCTATCACTATCCTGTTTATTTTACTTTATACCATCAACAGAAAGCATCTCATTTACTAATAACCTTTTAGCTTCTTTCTGTACAAATAGCCACCATGTAGGTGGCTATTTGTATTAACTATCGTCAGTTTTTATTAAAAAGAGAAGGGTATGGATGCTTACACAGTTACGGCAAAACTTTCCCTGATCTTGCTGATAAGGTCAGCTTCAATCATGCGGGAGGCAATGACGATCATATTTTTAAAAGCAGTAGCATGAGAAATGCCGTGCCCAATTATGACGGGCTTTGCTACCCCCAAAACCGGAACGCCGCCCTGGGCTTCAAAATTAAAACGATCAAAGTGTTCATCCCTGATGTTGCGGCGCTGGGTAATATCAAAAATACTTTCGGCCAGTTTTAAAACTACATTGCCGGTAAAGCCATCGCACACCATGATATCAGCTTTATCCATCAGGATATCTCTGCCTTCAATGTTGCCAACAAATTTTATAAGGTTATTTTCTTTTAAAACGGGGTAGGTTGCTTGCGCCAGTAAATTCCCTTTTCCTTCTTCTTCGCCCAGGTTTACAAGGCCAACCCTGGGGTTGTCTATCTTTAAAATGTGAGTGGCATACAATGAACCAAGTATGGCAAACTGGTTCAGGTTTTCTGGTTTGCAATCGGCATTTAGGCCTACGTCAAGCAGCAACCCGATAGTGCCATTTTCACGGGGCATATAAGCACCAATCGTTGGTCGCAATATTCCTTCAATAGCACCAATGCTGAACAAGGCGCCAACCATCATAGCGCCGGTATTACCTGCGCTTATAAAAGCATCTGTTTCACCGCTGGCCAATAATTTAAATCCGATAGCGATAGAAGATTGTTGTTTTTCTTTAAGCGCCTTGGTAGGGTGTTCGTGCATTTCTATCACTTGCGATGCATGCACAATTGTGTAGCCCTGTGCAGGTAACTGATGAAGGGCAAGTTGTTCTTTTATTTTCTCTTCGTCACCAATTAATACAAGCTGAATATCCTTATTGTGCTCAGCAAAAAAAGCTGCTACACCCTTTACTGCTTCTACTGGCGCAAAGTCGCCACCCATCATATCCAGCCCTATTTTGATCATAGCAAAGAATTTTAAATTAAAAATTCCAAAGTCCAAGGTTGAAGTTACTCAATCTTTGATTTTGGAATCGATTTCTTTAAAGCAAAAAGAATTATGCCTTTAACGGAGCTTTTTCAGATACAAGTTTTCCTCTGTAGAACAACTTTCCTTCGCTAACATGTGCACGATGACGAACGTGAATAACGCCTGTTGTAGAATCTACGCTTAAAGTTGGCGCAGTCGCTTTGTAATGCGTTCTTCTTTTTGCACTGCGTTGTTGACTATGGCGCCTTTTTGGATTTGGCATGACTGTTTTATTTTAATTGTACTATGAATATGATTTCTATTGTATTTCTTAATTGTCTTTAAACTTGTCCAGACCTTTCCAAAGAGTATTTGCATTGTTCTCCTCAGTTCTTGCCTCCATTTGTTTCAACTTTTCCAACACCTCATTGTTGCATTGGGGCCCACCCATTTCTTCCCTGCTGCACATACGCTGCATTGGTACGCTGAGTAAAACAAACTCATATAACCAATTGCTCAAATCCAGGTGGCTTTCTGTTCTGGACAAATAAAACACATCCGGATCTTCTTCCTGAATGTTCATCTCATCTGCATTATCCACGAGTTTTACGAGCATTTTAAACTCGTCCCAAAGGTCCATTTTCAATGAATTGCCACACCTGTCACAAGTAACATCTGTACGACCACCCACTTCAAACTTCAACATCATAAAGCCAGCGTTTTTTTCAAGCAATAACTTGATATTTGCACTCACATTGCGAAGTTCAGCTGAACCTTTTTCTATAAAGAACTGGTCGTTTAATTCGTAGTTAAACTCATGAACCCCGGGCTTCAGTCCCACAAAAGCAATTTCAAATGCCCGTCTGTTTGCCATTGAGTTCAGTTTAAAGGACGGCGAAGGTAATAGATATTTATGAATAAAAGCTACTGTTTCAACAGTTTTTATAGGACAGCCCTTGTAAATACTCGCTTATCCCTAATTTTATGAGTATGAAGCCGAGCAGATATGCCATCATCACCCTAGTTTTATTGGTCATCTGCCTGGCAATTAAAGTGTACAGCCTGCAGCCCGTTAGGGTGGAGGCTGGCTACAGCACACAGCTTTTCCCTTCATTTGCAAATTCTTTGCGGAGTATTTTCGGGAGTTCGTTCCTAAGTATGGGGGATATTTTATATGCATGCTTCATTGCCTGGATGGTTTTGCTTATAGTACGACTCCTTTTCAAAGTAGCCCGCAACCGACGGATATCTTTCTCCAACATAAACCCGAGAAAACTCTTGTATACTATTTTAATTGGCTTTTCTAGCCTATACATTGTTTTTAATTTGTTCTGGGGAATTAATTATAACCGGAAAGGAATTGCCTGGCAACTAGGTTTGCCTGAGCTTAAATATAGGCAGGAAGAATTAAGGGAAATGAATTGCCTTCTTCTATTAAAGGTGAATGAAAGCAAGGCCGCATGGGTAGCAGGTAGAAATGAGTATCCTACTACCCGCAACTTGTTCAAAGGAGTAGAACAGGCATTTAAAAATGTAGCGGAAGATTATCCGTTTTTGGAATATAAAAATGCTTCCCTCAAAAGTTCTATGTGGGGATGGTTCGGTAACTATGCGGGCTTTAATGGGTATTACAATCCTTTTACCGGCGAGGCGCAGGTAAACACCAACGTGCCAAAATTTCTGCAGCCATTTACATCCTGCCACGAAGTAGCTCACCAGCTTGGCTATGCCAAAGAAATGGAGGCTAATTTTGTGGGGTACCTAGCCGCTTCTGCATCGGAGGATCCTTTATTTAATTACTCGGTTTATATTGAACTCTTTACTTACGCCAATAGAAATCTTTTCACGACAGATTCATTATCTGCCAGGATTATTAGAAATGAGCTAAGTGCCTCGGTAAAACACGACCTTAAAGAATGGATATTATTTAATAGAAAGCACCGCAGCTTTGTGGAGCCCATTGTGCGATGGGGCTATGGTATTTTTTTGCGAAACAACGAGCAACCGCAAGGAGTGCTTAGTTACGATGAAGTAACTGGCTTTTTAATTGCTTACTATAAAAAATATGGAACGTTGTAGCCGGAGGTATTACTATCCAATTAAAAAATGAGTATGAAAAATATAATGCGTTTTGTTTTAGCAGTAGCCTTACCGCTGGCAGTGGGAGGCATTGCCGGTTTTTTTACTTCAGCTTCGGTTAAAGGGTGGTTTACAACTATTGAAAAACCTTCTTTTAACCCACCCAGCTGGATCTTTGCCCCAGTATGGACATTGCTGTATATTATGATGGGTATTGCATTCTATTTAGTTTGGACCAAAGCTGCATCAGGCAGAACAAAGCAAACTGCCATGATATTTTATTTTGCCCAACTGTTTTTTAATTTTTGCTGGTCTTTCCTATTTTTTTATGCCGAAAAGCCAGGGTGGGCATTGGTAGATATTGTTGTATTGTGGGTGTTGATAGCCTTAACCATTTATTGGTTTGGGAAGGTATACAAACCTGCAGCATGGCTTTTGGTGCCCTATATATTATGGGTGAGTTTTGCAATGGCCCTAAATTTTGCTATCTGGCAACTTAATTAGAAGCTTCAAAGCACCTGGGCCACTTTTTTTCTGAAGGAAGCATCCTGTAAAATGTTGAGTTCAAATTTATTCATCCATTGTTGAAGCATCGTATTTTCTGCATTGCTCAGATCATTAAAGAAATAAGCCAATTCTATTCGTTCTCCTTTTTTGGTGGTAGCATACATTGCTTTTGTAAGTACCCACATGGTGCTACCCCCCTTCATACCGGCATGTTGCAGCCACTGCTTGTTGGCAGGGTTTTCCATAACCGATTCTAATATAACAGAAAGAATGCTGTAAGTATTTTCATCAAAATACCGACGGTTGTTGATGACGTTGCAAATATGCGCATACTCTTTAACGGTAGATGCAGGCAAGCGATCGCTCCATAACTTTTGCATTTTCAAGCTTAGGTCCTGCGGCCGAAATTTCGATTTCAATACCGTATCATATTTCAACGCTTTGTGAATATCATATAGGTACCGGCTGTATTGCTCGTCAGATAATTTTCTGATACTTTTTAAGATGCTTTCTTCTGTTTTCTTCCGGGGGTTTTGATACAGGAACAAAGATGAAACCATTGGGTAGATGGCAGTGTGCTGCCTGATGCCCAACAGTTGAATGTTGTTTTTCACGTTGTCCATACCGAGCAGGCCCATCAGGTATTCGGTATTAGCATTGCTGCTAAACATGATCATGCCCCTCGCCACATTTATCAAGGCAACACTATCCCTCTGAATATGACCCTTCGCTTTTTCATAACTTATCCAGGAAGGATGAGCACCACCATCTGTATTAGGGAGATAAAATTTATCCAGTTCTTTTAGTGGAACCAGGCTGTTTTCGTCAAACACATTTTTCGCAGCTTGTTTGGCAAACTCCAGGGCTACCATTATTTTGACGGTGCTGGCAAGCGGCATCAATTTGTCCTTGTTTAACTGTGCCAGCACCGTATCATTCTGCACCAGGTACAAAGCTGCCCGCATCTTATTCTTTACAAAAAAATCCAGGAGAGAATCTGCCACGCCTTGTGCGCTGCAAACAACGCAGGCGCAAATGCTGATTAGTAAAAGAAAGAATATTTTTTTCATTTTTTTAATCGTTAAGGGATACTGCAAAATGAACCTGACTATTTAAAAGGTATTCTTCCACATCATACTTTCCACAGGTTTATTGTGTTGGCCGCTGTACTTCGCATTTTTTTTCTCGTTGTATTTCACTTCAATTTCTCCATCAACAGGAAAATAAATTAATTGCCCGATAGGCATACCCTTATAAACCCGTACAGGCTGTTTAACAGAAATTTCCAAGGTCCAGTTTCCGCAAAAGCCTACATCGCCTTTTCCGGCAGTGGCATGAATGTCAATTCCAAGGCGGCCTGTAGAAGACTTTCCTTCAAGGAACGGTACATGTGCGTGGGTTTCGGTGTATTCTTCTGTAACACCCAAATAAAACATATGCGGTAATAGCAAAATGCCTTCTTCAGGAATATCAAAATGCTTAACGGTGTTGTGTTTTTTTGCATCCAGTTCTGCATGTTCGTAAGTGGCCAGGTAGGGTCCAAGGTGCACGTCGTAACTGTTGCTGCCAAGGCAATCTCTTGTGTATGGCACTATTTTAATAGAACCTTTTTCTATCTCCTCCAATATGCGGGTATCGCTCAGTATCATTCTTAGTAAGTTTATTCGTTTATTTGTAAAAGTAATTTGTTTCACTTTGTACTGCTCAATTTTGATCTTCGTATGCCATTGGTTTATCAACAAAATATCAACGCTCTTGCCAGGCTGGGTGTGTGGCATATAGCCGAAAAGGAGCATTTTTTTACCAGCAAAGTTCCTGCGCCCGTTCACATAACGCATCCGCATAAGCGCTTGCAGCACCTTGCCGCAAGAATTTTATTGAAAGAATTATACGAAGACTTTCCCTTGAATCTTATTCGCATTGCCGACACACGCAAGCCTTTTGTTCCCAATGACAGTTTTCATTTTTCTCTTTCGCATTGTGGCGACTATGCCGCAGCAATTGTGAGCAAGCAAGGCAGAGTGGGGGTTGATATTGAAATACCACAACAGAAGATTTCGATTTTAAAGCATAAGTTTTTAGGCGAGGCGGAACTGGCCATGTTACAATTCAATGGCTACGATCAACTGCAATCTCTCACACTGGCCTGGAGCATCAAGGAAACAATTTTCAAATGGTATGGACATGGGCAAGTAAATTTTAAAATGCATATACATATTAACTCATGTAATATAGTGGACAATCAGTTTACGGCACGCTGCACTTTTTTAAAAGGAGAACCGATCGTTTTAAAAGTATCAGGAATATTCTTTAATCACAACTGCCTTACATGGTTGGTTAGTGACACAATAGGATGATGCTGTACAGAATTTCTTTAGTTATATTATTTTTTTTTCGTCAAAATTTTGAAGATTCATGAAATAGTATATTTTTGACGGCTAAACCAAAAAAAAATGAAGAGAATTATCTTATCCCTGTTTGTGGTATGCTGCACCCTATTAGCATTTGCACAAACTCCGGCAGACAAAATGCTAAAACATTCCGGTCAAACCCTGGAGGTGAAAATTATTAGAGTAGGGGAAACAACGATTTCCTACAAGTACCCTGGTGAAGACGCCGAGCAAACAATCGGAAAGTTTTCTATTGCCAGCATTACCTACGGTGCAAGTGGCCGTAAAGAAGAAGTATCTGAGAAAATTATAGTTTCCGGTAAAGACGACTGGGAATTGGTACAGGTGCTTTCAGACAAATCACAGGTAATTGGCCTGAAAAAAGGGGAAGAAGTAAGAGGGAAAACGGCTGGTCTTATCAGTTACAACACAGCAGGTTCTGCTGATAAAAAAGCAAGCAAAAGATTAAAAGAAGCTGCAGCCGAAATGGGTGCGCCTTTTATACTGATGACCTCTGATAAGGCAGACGGTTTCGGTGTTAAACAATCTATTAAGAATGGCATTGCTTATTCTTACAAATAAATTTATTTTAAAGCAATAAAAAAGGGTTGCATGTTTATGCAGCCCTTTTTTATTGTTTCTACTTTACCTAAATGCCTGTCAGTAATCTATTTCATTCACCGGAGATTCTCCATCTAAGAGTGGAATATCTCCTACAGATGCGCCAGCTATTCCCTTTACAGAGCCGTATAATCCGCTGGTGCTGATCAATACTTTTTCTAACTGTTTCTCCCGTTCTTTCCATAATTTTTCCATTTGCATTCTCTCTCTCGTGATGCTATTCTTCATAGCCATAAACCCTTCTGCGATGGCTTCTACCTGCCCCCGGAACTCAACGCCTGTCAAATAATTGTATAGCAACTGCATCTTATCTCCCTTGTTTTCTTCACTTCTTTGTATTTCGTAAACTTTTAACACGCCGTTCCTGATGATGGAGGCCACGCTGGCTATCTCACTAAAGTTGCAGATCCACACGCCATCTTTTTCTCCAAAGCGATCCATGTCTTTGGGAAAAGTTTGTGTTACCAGTATGGCTACGTCGGCACCACGGCTCCGCATATCTGTTTTTAATTTATCAATCCAGTTGCCGTTCCAACCTTTGGTACGTTTACTTTCATAAATAATTTTACCACACTCTTTGCCATTATGGTTGCGTACAATTTGAATGCAGTCGGCGCCCTCTACACCTTTGCCTACTTCGTCAATTAGATCAAACGGAAAATTCTCTTTCAAAATTTCTTCCAGCAAAAGCTCCTGCACTTCACCCTGGCGCTGCATGGAACTTTGCTCTGCTTTGCGCCGCATTTCTTCAGCCAGCTTTTTTTGATCGTCCAATTGCTTTTCAAGCTCTTTTAACTTCAATTGAAATTGCGTTTCTTTCAACGAAGATCTTTCCAGTTCCTGTTTTTGTATCTGATCCGACAGCAGGGCCCTTTCTTCCTGCAATTTTTTTTGAAGCGTTATTTCCAGTTCTACTTCTTTGTTCTTCAACTGCTGTTCCTTCTGTAAAAATTCCAGTTCCTTCTTCCGGGATTCCTTTAGTTTTTCTTCTACATCGCTGTTGTTTTCTTTGAGCAGGCGCAACTGGTTTTCATAGTCAGACGAAATACTTTTTCTTAACTGCTCCTGTATTTCGGTTTCTAGTTTTTGTTTTTCCTTCTGCAGCTTTTGAGCGAAGAGTTCATTTTCCTGCTTCTTTTTTTCTTCAAAAAGTTGCTGGTCTGCCTCTAATTTTTTTTTCTCTTCATCTACTTTGCCCAGTGACTGACTCAATTTACGCTGGTACTGCTCCTGGTATTTTTGCTCTATGTCTGCGGCCAGTACATTCTCCACATCAAACACATGGGCACAATTGGGACACTTAATATTATTCGCCATTATTTTTTTTTACAAGGTATATAAAAAAACCTCCCCTTAAAAAGGAGAGGTTTGTGCGGCAAAGGAGACCTGCCTACCGAAGGCAGGCTTGCCTACCGAAGGCAGGCTTGCCTACCGAAGGCAGGCTTGAACTCCCACGCCCAGTTATAGGCGTCTACTTTTGGGTGTGGTACAAATCCATTTCATTTTAAAGATCTCAGAAATTCTTTCCCAATGCCAGACTTTAAATATTTTTCTTTTTGCCTTGCCAACTCTCGGTTTTCAACTTCTTCACTAAAGATTAGGACAAAGGGTAAGTAAGCTTTCGTTGATCTATTCCTTCCCTTGTTATGCTCATTTAGCCTTCGCTCCAAGTCGTTAGACATTCCAACATAAATGTAGTTTCTGGGCAAACTTTTTATAGCATAAACAAATATCATGTCTTTAAGATATAAAAAAAACCTCCCCTTACAAAGGAGAGGTTTGTGCGGCAAAGGAGATTCGAACTCCCACGCCCAGTTATAGGCGCTACCACCTCAAGGTAGTGCGTCTACCAATTTCGCCATCGCCGCATTTTTGAGGAAGTGCAAATCTATAAGATTACAGCGTTATAAAAAAATGAATAAAATATAGCTTTCAGCAAAGCCTCGTTCAAAGAAGAGTTGTTTATTTTTTTAGAACAATTCTAAAAGTAGTGCCACGGCCAGGTTCACTGCTTTTTACGAAAAGCTCGCCTTTATGATATTGCTGTATGATTCTTTTGCTTAAGGATAGCCCAAGCCCCCAGCCACGCTTTTTAGTTGTAAACCCAGGCTTAAAAACCTGCGCTAAATTTTTGCTTGTAATTCCCTTTCCGGAATCTGTTATATCTACCAGCACCTGTGCAGTTTCATTTTTTATGGCTACAGTAATACTTCCTTTGCCGTACATGGCATCCAGGGCATTTTTTAAAAGATTTTCTATAACCCAGTCAAACAAAGGGGCATTGATCATTGCCGGGATTTCGGTTTCATTTCCGCTGTTAACAATGAAAATCACTTTCTCGGGCGCTCTTCTTTTAATATATGAAACCATTTCATTAACCTGGTGTACAATATTGGTTTCTTCCAGCTGAGGAGTGCTGCCTATTTTTCCGAAACGGTCACTTACTAATTTTAGCCTATCTACATCCTTGCTCATTTCATGTGCTATGGTTTCATTGCCGTCCTGGTCTTTGAGCATTTCTACCCAGCCCTGCAAAGAGGAGAGCGGAGTGCCTAGCTGGTGGGCTGTTTCCTTGGCCATGCCGGCCCACACCTGGTTCTGCGTGCTTTTATTGCGGGTACTCACAGCTACTAAAATCACAATAATAAACAGGGCCGCCACCAATAATTGTATGAGGGGGAAATACCTTATTTGTTTTAACAATGAAGACTCGCCGTAGTAAAGTTTGTTGTTTTGTGTGCTGTCAAAAGGGTTCTTCCAAATGATGGGCGCATTCAATTTCTTAAACTCTGCAAGTTTAACTTTCAGGAAGCTTTTGTTGTGCGCAATTTTAAAAGTATCCAGGTTGTAATGATCAAGAATGCTGTCGTTCTCGTTTACGGCAAGCATGGGAATATCCTTGCTGTTTTCCGTCAATATTTTTCCGGAGAGCGTTGTCTGCAGGCTACCAGGACTACTTACTTCCTTCACCGCTTCCACCCATTGCTGAATTTTTTGTTTTTCTTCCCTGGCAATTTTTTTGGAAAGAAAATCAGAGAAAAAGATGGTGGCAGAAACAATGGCAATGGCAACCAATGCCAGCAATGTGCGCCAGTTGAATAATTGAAGAAACATACTTAAAAATAAGAAATATAAAACAACCATTGCGCCTGGGCAATTTCTGGTTTAATAAGGTATGTTTGCTAAAGGAAAATTTTTACACTAGACCATGATAGAAAGTAGTGCCGGCATTCCACTCCACAGCCCTAATACCGCTGAGCAATCATTGAAATTACCAGGCCCATGGCAGCCGCTCGTGGCTATCGTTATTCTCAATTGGAATGGCCGAAAATTTCTTGAGCAGTTTTTACCTTCTGTTGTAGCCAGTACCTATGCAAATAAAAAGATCATCATTGCAGACAATGCTTCTTCCGATGATTCCATTTCCTTTCTTACAAAAAATTACCCACAGGTTTCGATTATTAACAACCCTGCAAATGAAGGGTTTGCCAGGGGTTACAACATGGCTTTACAGCAGGTAACTGCAGATTATTATGTTTTGCTCAACAGTGATGTAGAAGTTTCCCCTTCCTGGATAGAGCCCATTGTTTCCCTCATGGAGTCGGATAAAAAAATAGCAGCCTGCCAGCCCAAGGTTTTATCTTATGCAAACAAATCCCAGTTTGAATATGCCGGGGGCTGTGGCGGCTGGATAGATAAATTTGGGTACCCGTTTTGCCGTGGCCGTATTTTCGAAATTTGCGAAACAGACGAGGGACAGTATGATACTGTGCAGCCCTGCTTTTGGGCGAGTGGTGCTGCAATGTTTGTGAGAGCTGAACTCTATCAGCAGCAGGGCGGGTTAGATGAGTTCTTCTTTGCACACCAGGAAGAAATAGATCTTTGCTGGCGGTTGCAATTGGCAGGTTATAGTATTTATGTTCATCCCGCTTCTGTAGTTTATCATGTAGGAGGGGGCACCTTACCCAAGGGTAATTGCAGGAAAACATTTTTAAATTTCAGGAACAACCTGGTGATGCTTTATAAAAACCTCCCACGTCCTTCTGTATTTTTTATCCTCTTTTTTCGGATGCTCTTAGATGTGGTAGCAGCATATAAAGCTTTGTTTGCTGGAGACGGACAAAGTTTTGTAGCCATCGCAAAAGCGCACCTGCATTTTTTTAAATGGATGTTGTTCCAGCAAAAAAAATCCGTGTTCCCTGCCAGTAGAAACCATAAAATTGCGGAGATCTACAATGGCTCCATTGTATGGCAATATTTTATTCAAAAGAAAAATAGGTTTTCCGAAATTCTTGCAAACAAATAATTTTTTTTAAGCGGAAGCCCTTATTTTTGCAGTCGAAAATTACATCACAATGCATCAGGAAGTCATTGATAATACAGGGAAGGACTTTGCTCACAATTGGGTTTCTTCTTCACGTTTCATCTGGTATTGCCAGATATTTTTAGTGCTTGCACTTGTGTTAGGAGGTTGTTACGGTTTATACAGTCACCGTTATAAGGGTAAGCCAGAAGTGAATGTGCCGGAAAATACTTTGTACAATCCTAAGTACAAATAATTTTTTCGCTGTATGGCAAATAAAATTTTGTAGTTAGCATACAAGCCTTATTTTTGCAGTCCTGAAAAAAAAGGAAGAAGGTTTTAAGTTCTTATAATAATTGCGGAAGTAGCTCATTTGGTAGAGCACGACCTTGCCAAGGTCGGGGTGGCCGGTTCGAGCCCGGTCTTCCGCTCATAGATTGATCCCGACCTGGTCGGGATTTTTTTTCTTTAAAATTTGTGTCACCCGGGTGGTGGA
>JBBSJJ010000016.1:0-45646 GCA_038257335.1 Chitinophagales bacterium
AATTTTAGTGAAGTGAATACTGAATTGATTGAGGAATTGAAAGCTGAATTGGCAATTGGCAATATGCAATTGGCAATAGAATTAGCAGATGATATAAAAGCTAACGAAGAGAAAATAAACCACCATGGTAAACGTGCCGATGCCATTGTAAAAGGCATGTTGCAACATTCCAGAAGTAGCAGCGGAGCAAAAGAACCAACAGACATTAATACTTTGTGTGATGAATATTTAAGATTGAGTTATCATGGGCTTAGAGCAAAAGACAAATCTTTCAATGCCACCATGAAGACTGATTTTGACAACTCAATTGGCAATATCAATATCATTCCGCAGGATATTGGAAGAGTAGTCTTGAATTTAATCAACAATGCTTTTTATGCCGTGGATGAAAAAAAGAAAAGCCCCCGATCCCTAAAGGGGGGCATTGAATTCTACGAACCAATAGTGACTGTTGCCACACGAAGACTCAGCTCCCCTTTAGGGGCGGGGGGGCCTTCGGGGGGGCTTTCGGGGGGGCTTCAAATCTCTGTAACCGACAACGGCAACGGCATCCCTCAAAAAGTATTAGATAAAATATTTCAACCCTTCTTTACCACCAAACCAACCGGGCAGGGAACGGGCCTAGGATTAAGTTTAGCTTTTGATATTGTTACCAAAGGGTATGGAGGAGAGTTGAAGGTGGAGACAAAAGAAGGAGAAGGATCTGTATTTATCATTCAAATACCCTTCAATTAAATGAAACAATTAAGATTAAATATAAGCATGTTGTCTTTTATATTGCTGCCATGCAGTAGCAGCGCACAAAACAATCCTTATTGGCAGGAACCGACCAGGATTCAGGCGGATAGCTTAAAAATTGTTTTGGCTACTTCAACAAACGATTCCGTTACCATGTATATCAACAGGCAACTGGGCATGTACTACCAGGAAATTAACAGAATGGCGGCTTTAACTTATTATGAAGCAATGCTGAAGCTAGCAAAGAAAACAAAACAGAAAGTTTGGGAAGCCGAAGCGTTGAACAGAAACGGATATGTGTCTTGTTTGATTCAGAATTATTCAGGCGGACTAAAATTTCTGTTGATGGCCAGAAACTTAGCCTCGCAAAAGGGCCTTGAAAAGGAAATGTGGAATCCAGCTCTGCTGTCCACAAAGAATGCTGCTAAAAGACGTTTTTAATAAAGAGGGAAGAATAAAAAGTTTTCAGTTGGCAGGATTTAATGAGCAGTTGAAATTAGAGGAGCAGAAGGCAGCGCAATTACGAACAATCACAAAAATCAGAACCAACTTAGAAGATGCCAAACAAATTGCACTGGACCTCAAACAAAATCTCGAAAAAATAAACCACCACGGCAAACGTGCAGGCGAAATAGTAAAAGGAATGTTGCAACACAGCGGCAGCAGCAGCGGCGTAAAAGAACCCACCGATATTAATGCGCTGGCTGATGAATATTTACGCCTCTCCTATCATGGTTTAAGGGCAAAAGATAAAAACTTCAATGCAACAATGAAAACTGATTTTGATAATTCAATTGGAAAAATAAATATTATTCCGCAGGATATTGGAAGGGTCGTTTTAAATTTAATCAACAATGCTTTTTATGCGGTTAACGAAAAAACCCTGTCGGCGGTTTCAACCCCGACAGCGGTTAAGTATGAACCAACAGTTTCAGTATGCATAAACAAAATTGGTGATAGGGTGGAAATAAAAGTGAGTGATAATGGCAACGGCATCGCTCAAAAAATAGTTGATAAAATTTTTCAACCATTCTTTACCACCAAACCGACAGGTCAGGGAACAGGATTGGGTTTAAGTTTAAGTTATGATATTGTGAAAGCACATGGTGGAGAAATAAAAGTAGAGACGAAAGAAGGAGAAGGAACAACTTTCATCATTAACTTACCTATAACTCATGTATAATTTATTAAAGTATTTGTTTTTATGGATGTTAACTGCTGGTATGTATGAGATGGCTGCGGGGCAAGCTATCCCCGATAGTGTTATACGCAAGTATGCATCTGCCAAAACCGACAAAGACAAATTATACCACCTTACCGATTATTTGGATAACCTAAACAGCGATACATCTTTTGTTCAAAAATCAGCAGCCATTGTCCGTTTCCTGAAATCGGTAAACGATGATCGGAACCTGGACTTCATTCAACTAATCATAAATGATCAACTGGCGAAAAAAGGAGATTATGTTACCGCCCTTTCTTCTACTTTGGAAATTACCAATCGGTCTGAACAACAAAAAGATACAGCTAAAATTCTTGCTGCCTATCGTAAATTAGGTAATGCTTACTATTATGCAGGTGACAATGTAAAAGAAATTGAATTTAATATAAAAGCAATGCTGATTGCAAAAGAGACAAATGATGTAGTCTCGCTTTCCGGTATTGCTAATAATATTTCAGGATCCTATGCCCAACAAAAATATCCTGATTCTGCATTGTTATATGGCCGTATGGGGTTATATTATGCAAGGCAATCAGGTGATATAAAATCACTTTCTATGATAACTGGTACAATCGCAGAAGGTTTTATTGCTGATAACCAGTACGACTCGGCGCTTATATACGCCAGGGAAGCCCTTGGCTATGGTGATGCTAAAAATGTTTTGGGGAAGGTCTGGACGCTGAATTCCATCTCCCGGATTTTTTTAGAAACAAATCACTACGACAGTTCAAATAATTATGCGCATAAGGCAATTAAAATTGCTGCGGAATTAGGATTTAAAGATCAATTACAAAGTGCCTATGAAAATCTTTCACAATCGTACTATAAAACACACCAACCAGATAGTGCCTACAAATACCTTAAGTTGGCACTAAACATCAAAGACGATCTTTATAGTAATGATAAATTAAAGCAGGTGCAAGGTGTAATGGCAAGAGAGCAATTACGCTTACAGCAATTGGAGAAAGAGAGACTTGATTTTCAAAATAAAATAAAGGTCTATGGTTTAATTATCGGGTTGGTTACGTTGGGTATAATTGCTTTTCTGCTATACAGGAATAACCGGGAAAAACATAAAGCAAATCTTGTTTTGCAAGAACAAAAGCAAAAAGTGGAAACTACTTTACACGATCTAAAATCCACCCAAACCCAACTCATCCAATCCGAGAAAATGGCCAGCCTTGGAGAACTCACTGCAGGCATTGCGCATGAGATACAAAATCCGTTAAACTTCGTTAACAATTTTAGTGAAGTAAGTACAGAGCTGGTAGATGAAATGAATGAGGAGATGGCGAAAGGAAATTATGATGAAGCAAAAGAAATTGCAAATGATGTAAAACAAAATTTAGAAAAAATAAATCATCATGGCAAACGGGCCGACGATATTGTAAAAGGCATGCTGCAACACAGCCGCAGCAGCAGCGGTATAAAAGAGCCAACCGATATTAATGCATTGTGTGATGAATACCTGCGTCTCTCCTATCACGGTTTAAGAGCAAAAGACAAAAATTTCAACGCAACTATCAAAACTGATTTTGATAATTTAATTGGCAACATCAACATCATTCCCCAGGATATTGGAAGAGTCGTACTGAATTTAATCAACAACGCTTTTTATGCAGTAAACGAAAAGCAGAAGCAAAATCTTCCCGGCTATGAATCAACAGTTACGGTGAAAACTTCCAGGAACCCCCTTTCGGGGGGCAGGGGGGCTGAGGTTTTGATCTCTGTTACTGATAACGGAAATGGTATTCCTCAAAATATTGTAGATAAAATATTTCAACCATTCTTTACTACAAAACCCACCGGGCAGGGAACGGGCCTTGGTTTGAGTTTGAGTTATGATATTGTAAAAGCGCATGGAGGAGAACTGAAAGTAGAGACCCTGTCTGCCGAAGCGGCAGCGCAGGCAGGGAAGGAAGGTGAAGGAACAACTTTTACTATTCAATTTTCTTTTATGTAACTTACTTTTTTAATATAAAAAAAGTAAAATATGGCTATCACTCCCAAAACACCCGGAATACATCATATTGCACTTCGCTGCGCAGATATGGAAATCACTAAAAAGTTTTACCAGGAAACAATTGGCTTGCCACTGGTGCTTGACAGTGCAGAACTGATTGCGTTTACAGCTGGTGCTCTACTGGTGGCTTTTAAAAAAGCAAATGCAACGTTTCACAAAGATGTTTTCACACCGTTCAATATCGGCTTAGACCATTTGGCACTTACTTGCGAAACAGAAGAGGAGTTAAAGCGGTTTGCACAAGGGCTTGCAGATGCAGGCGTTGAAAATACAGGGATAAAGTTTGATGAGATATTACAAAAACAGTATGTTGCTTTTAAAGATCCAGACCTCATACAGTGGGAATTTTATATGGCCTAATACCAACTGCACACTGAAAATATTGCCAGATGACAAACAATAGCCATCAAAAACTTTTGCTGGATGAAATAGATATCCTTAACCGTGAGGCATGGCAAAAAAGAATGACCGATTCTAATGCAGCGCAAACTACAAGCAATAGTGTTATAGAAAAATCGAGGCTAATTCACTACCAGAAGGGCCTGGCCGAAGGTTTGCGCACACAAGGGTTTTGTATGATTCGGTTATCATTCTACAACGAAGCGGAGGCCTGTTTAAAAGAAGCTCTTGCTATTTTTGAAAACTTAAACGATACTTACAGCATCTCGTCAGTGTACGAATATTTAGGGATTGTACACCGGAACTGGGGAAACCTTGGCACTTCACTGGAGTATATAGATAAAGCCATCACACTTAGCCAAAGGGCTGGCAATACCGAAAACGAAACTACCCATTATTATCAACTGGGTGTTACTTTCCGCAGCCTCGGTAATTATGAAAAAGCACTGGACCATCTTTTTAAAAGTCTTTCGCTTGCCCGGTCTATCAATTTTTCATTGCTGGAAGGTTATGCCATTAATGTTATAGGTTCAGTATATTTTGAAGTAGAAGATTATGAAAGCGCATTGGATTATTACCAGCAGGGTTTAAAGCTAAGGCGTGTATCAGGTGATAAATGGGGTGAAGCAGGCAGCCTCGATAATATCGGTTTTGTGCATTCAAAAATGAGAAAATGGGAAAAAGCTGTTGAGTACTGTGAGCAAGGCCTGGCTATAAATAAAATAACCGGCGATAAAAAAGGAGAGGCAAATGCATTGGTACATATTGCCGAAGTGCACAAACAAACTGGGAATTTTAAGCAGGCAGAGCACTATGCTAAGGAGAGCTTGCAAATAAGACAAGCAGTTGGCGACAGAAAGGGAGAAGCAGAAGTATTACTTTTCTTAAGCGAACTTCAGCTTGCCAATTATGATCCTGCATCAATGCCGCTACTTTTAGAAGAAGCGATAACTGCATTAAAAATTGCAGAAGAAATAAAAGCAACTGACCTTTTAAGCAGGGCTCATTTTATTTTATATGATATCTATAGAACCGGGGGAGAATTTGAGCTGGCGCTCTCCCAACTTGAGCTGCACATCAACCTCGAAAAGCAATTACACAAAGATGCCATCAACCAAAAAATAGTGAATCTGCAAATTTCCCACCGTACCGAAGAAGCAAAAAAAGAAGCAGAGATCTTCCGGCTGCGGAATGTGGAGTTAGCCGCCTTATATGAAGAGAGCAACAGACAAAGACAGGAAATTGAACTGCAAAAACAACAGGCAGAAACCACCTTATCTGAATTAAAAGCAACTCAAAAACAACTGATCCAATCAGAAAAAATGGCCAGCCTTGGTGAGCTCACCGCAGGCATAGCACATGAGATACAAAACCCGTTGAACTTCGTCAATAATTTTTCGGAAGTAAATACGGAGCTGATAGAAGAATTAAAAAGTCAAAATTCAAAAGTCAAAAATGAAGAGCAAGATGAATTGTTGAATGATATCTTTCAGAACAATGAAAAGATAAACCACCATGGCAAGCGTGCCGACGCCATTATAAAAGGAATGCTACAACACAGTCGCAGCAGCAGCGGTGTAAAAGAAGCAACGGATATCAACGCCCTGTGTGATGAATACTTACGACTCTCCTACCATGGGTTGCGGGCAAAAGACAAAAGTTTCAATGCCACTATCAAAACTGATTTTGATGCATCTATAGGCAACATTAATGTCATCCCGCAGGATCTTGGAAGAGTAATTTTGAATTTACTAACGAATGCGTTTTATGCAGTGGATGAGAAAAAGAAAAGCCCCCGACCCCTAAAGGGGAGTCTTGATCTCTACGAACCATTAGTAACTGTTACCACACGAAGACTCGGCTCCCCTTTAGGGGCGGGGGGGCTTTCGGGCGGGCTTTTGATCTCCGTAACCGACAACGGCTCCGGTATTCCCCCCAGCGTTTTAGAAAAAATCTTTCAACCCTTCTTTACCACCAAGCCAACCGGGCAGGGAACGGGCCTTGGCTTATCTATGAGTTATGATATTGTTACCAAAGGACATAACGGTCAATTAAAAGTAGAGACTAAAGAAGGAGAAGGCACCATGTTCACTATTATTTTACCCATCTAAATAAAAATTTCGAAACATGAAAATTTTAGTAGTTGACGATGAAACAGATGTGAAAACCCTGTTTGAGCAGCGTTTTAGAAAAGAAATTAAAAGCCAGGAATTGGAATTTGCTTTTGCATTTTCCGGCGAGGAAGCCCTGAAATTTATGAATGAGCATGAGCATGAAGCCGTGCTCATACTATCTGACATTAATATGCCTGGCATGAGCGGCCTGGAGTTGTTGCGTCACATAAAAGTAAAATTTGAAAAGCCACCACCGGTTGTGATGATGATTACGGCCTATGGCGACGATGAAAACTACAATGCCGCCATGAAGCTGGGAGCAGATGATTTTCTTACAAAGCCGGTTGATTTTTTAGCCCTAAAAGACAAATTAAAAACAAAATTATCATGACAAAGATTCTTGTAGCCGATGATGAGGCAGACCTCGAAACGCTGATCAGGCAAAAGTTCAGGCAAAAAATAAGAGAGCAGGAATATGAATTTGTATTTGCTGCCAACGGCAAGGAGGCCCTCTTAAAAATAGCGGAGCATCCGGATATTGATATTGTGTTAAGCGATATCAACATGCCGGAAATGGATGGCCTTACCTTGCTCACAAGGTTGGGAGAAGGCAGTCCCCTCATAAAGGCGGTGATGGTTTCTGCCTACGGTGATATGGACAACATAAGGGTAGCCATGAACAGGGGCGCCTTCGATTTTATTACCAAACCGGTAAATTTTGAAGACCTGGAGTTGACGATGAAAAAAACCATCAGGCATGTGCTGCAAATACGGGAAACCCTGAAAGCCATTAAAGAAAACAATATTCTAAAAATGTATGTAGATGCCAATGTGTTGAACTTCATGGGCACCAGGGAATATGAAAATTCTCTTACAGATAATGAAACCATTGAGGCAACGGTGGCATTTATGGATATCTGTAGCTTTACTTCCATCAGTGAGACGGAAACACCAGACACGGTGGTCAAAATGTTGAATCAATATTTTGACCTCATGGTAACAGAGATTATTGCGCAGGAAGGAATGGTAGACAAGTTTATTGGTGATTGCATCATGGCAGTTTTTAAAGGCCCTTTTCATTTAGACAGGGCTATAGATGCCAGCCTCAGCATCAGGAATAAAATTGATTCCCTGCCTCCAGAACATAGTTTTTCTCCAAAGGTTTCTATAGGCATCAACAGTGGAGAAATGATTTCTGGTAATATTGGTTCTGCTACCCTAAAGCGTTTAGACTTTACCGTTATTGGCGATACCGTGAACACAGCACAGCGCCTGCAAGGCATAGCAAAGCAAAGCCAGATCATTATAACCGAAACGGCCTACGAAAAAGTAAAGGGCTCTTTTAATTGTAATAAAGTGGGTGAAATGAATTTAAGGAACAAAGCCAACCCGGTATTGGTTTTTGAAGTATTGGATTAGTCCCACCCTGCGGATCAACTGTGCAGAACTCACGCTGCAAAGCAGCCGCAATTATTTTTTGAGGGTAGTTACCTATACCGCCCCACTCTTCTTTGTAGGCCGGTTTTATTTTTAGCATTGCCTCCAACAGCCGGCTTACCATCCATAAAAAACAAGGGCCTTGCGTATACGCCCTTGTTTATCTTTAGCGTCTTGTAACCTTTAAATTTTCTACAAATGAACAGACGCTTTATTTTATCCTTATGCTTTTTTGCAACAATGGCTGCGGCTTTTGCACAGCCATCCACGAAAGCAGATAAGTTGCTTACCGCCAGTTTAGACAGTATCATGGCGGCGGAGTTCAAACCAAATGAACCCGGTGCATCTGTTATTGCCGTGCGCAAAGGCCGGATAATTTATAAAAAAGCAGTGGGCATGGCTGATTTGGAATTGAACGTTGCCATCAAACCCGATATGATCTTTCGCCTGGGTTCTATTACGAAGCAGTTTACAGCCGTGGCTATTTTGCAACTGGCGGCGCAGGGTAAACTTTCCCTGCAGGATGATATTAAAAAGTACATGCCAGATCTTCCGTTTACCGAAACCATTACCGTGGAGCATTTGCTGCACCACACGAGTGGTGTAAAAAGCTATACCAACAAACCCGATTTCTTTTCAAACTTAAGGATAGATAAAAGCCCCATGGAAGTGGTGAACCTCACCAGCAAAGACTCGCTGGAGTTTAAGCCTGGCAGCCAATGGGATTATAACAACACCGGCTATGTAATGCTGGGTTACATCATACAAAAAGTGAGCGGCCAAACCTATGAAGATTATGTGCAGCAATATTTGTTTAAACCAGCCGGCATGACCAACTCCTACTACGGCAGCGAAAAAAGAATTATCCTGAACCGGGTAAAGGGTTATGGTAAAGCAGGCACTAACTTTTTAAATTCAGAATACATCAGTATGACCCTACCCTATGCTGCCGGGTCATTGCTATCAACGGTAGAAGACTTGTGGAAGTGGAACAAGGCGCTTTACAGTTACCAGTTGATCAAAAAAGAATGGTTGGATAAAGCCCTCACGCCTTATACCCTACCCGATGGGAAGTCTACCAACTATGGATACGGATTGTCGTTTGCGAATGTACAGGGGATTAAAACTATTGAGCATGGAGGAGGAATTCCTGGTTTTTCTACCGACGCTGTTTACCTGCCGAAAGAAGAAGTGTTTGTAGCGATGTTCTCCAATTGCGAATGTAAAAGCGCCAGCGACCCTACGGCTAAAATTGCTGCTGCAGTAATTGGTAAGCCCTATAACTTTAAAGCCGTTACTCTTACCGGGGCAGATGCCAAACAATACGAAGGACTTTTCGAAAATGAAACAGGCGAACAGCGCATTATCAAGTGGGTGGATGGTAAGCTTACTTCCAAACGGGGTGATGCTGCGCCATTGGCAATAAAAGCCTCCGGCAAAGATCAATTCTTTTTCGAAAATTCATTGACCACGGTAAGTTTCCTACGCAATGCCGCCGGTAATATAGAAGCTTTGGTTCTAAAAGGCCGGGCAGATGAAAGTACGTGGAAGAAATCTGCTAAGCCAGTACCTGCCACGGCCGCAGCTCCGTCACCACTCGCTGTGGTAACAACAGTGCTTACCGGTTATGAAGGCAAATATACCCTGGCACCCCAATTTATTTTAACTATTAGTCTTGAAGGCAACCAGTTGTTTGCACAGGCAACAGGGCAGGGCAAGTTGGAACTGGAGGCCTTATCCAACACACGCTTCAAAACAAAAGGTGTGGATGCAATCATTGAATTTATCCAGGATGCCAGCGGCAAAACGGAATCATTGAAATTATTCCAGGCTGGCCGGGAAATGCCTGCTAAAAAACAATAGGCAGGTGCATTGTTTTTTAGATGATCTTTTTTGTGGATCGAATTGTTTGCATTGAATAAATGGATATCGTGTAAAATCCGCTCGTTTTATTAAAGGATAAATTATTTACAGATGGATAGCGTGATTGGCCACAGCATAGTTCGAAAAGTTATTTCGACAAATCTGTTGCCGGGTAGCCCGGAATGTTGAGCCCAAGAATGATATTGTGATTTGCCACGAGCATGTCGCCCTGCTTCGAAGTTTTTAGAATGCCGCTGCCACCCCGGTTGTCAGCGGCTTTTCTTTTTGCAGCAGTCAGCAGCGGGTCATCATCAAATACAAACTCGTCTATATAATATTCGTTGCCTATGTTGGGCTCTTTGATGCTGGTATGTATGTGTGCGGCAAAATCTTCACCAGGATAGGCCCCTGGCTTTATGGTATAAATAGCGTAGTTGCCATCCTTGTCTGTCTTCACCCATCCCCTTATGTGGCCATGCCGCTTTGCTTTTTCGGGCATGCTTGCAGCAGGTGCATAATAGCCTTCGTTATTTGTTTGCCAATAATAAATAACCACATCTACTGCCGGCGTTTTACCATCTATTTTAAAGACCTTACCCGTTATTAAAAGTTTTTGTCCTGCTTCTTTCCAGCCGGGGCTAGTATCTGTAGTGGCCATAATTGCAGGCATACCCACATACATCAATTCGCAGCCATCACAGCCCCCTCCTATTACATCATTCCCTTTACCAGTTAGACCAGTAGCGGTTGTTTGAGCATCACAACCGGCCAGCAATCCCAGCAGGCTTACGGAGAAAGTAAAACGGGTGATCCATTTCATAGCGCAATATTTTAGAGGTTGAATTGGCAGATTCGGCAGGTAAAGTTGTCAATAAAATTTTATAAATCATAACCCGATTATCGAGGCCTGAAAAGAATTGCCCCATTCATTACTCGATTTTCTAAAAACGCTTTTGTTCCAGCGGGGTTCAGCTGCCAGGCATCTCTATTTGAGAGTTTATAAGGTGAAAAACCCGCTGGGACATAAATTTCATCACCCAGCCCTGTATTTTGCTTTGTTGTAGGCAGATTTATTTTACGAAATAGAGCGTCAATGTTGAATTCACATTAATCAGCTCTCCATTCATTTTATATGACTTAAAGAAATTCATACAACCCATTTTATTGCAGGATAATCCTTGATTTATTGATTGAAAGTCTTCCATAATTTCGGAAATTTTATAAAGTCTGTTAATTGCAGGTAGATATATTTCGTAGTCATATTTACTTAAAAGTCCATTGTCTGTGCCGAAGGGATAAAAAACTTCTAGTGTATCATTCGTATTGCGGTAGGAGCTATTGGACTGATTCAAAGAAAATGTATCCAACAAGGTTCTAAAATTTGACATTTTGGTAAACTTTCTCACAATGATAGTATCAGTTTCACCAGGTTGAAATGAAACTAAACTAAAATTTGCTGTAGCATTAGAACAATCGTAGCTACAGGAAAGAAATGAACCGGAGATAATTATTAGAAAAGTTAAAAGCTGTCTCAATGGGTTAAGATAAAATTATATTTTAATGATTTATTTTTTACAAAAGAGATCATTACGATTAAATTCAAAATTTGCGTACAACGTAGGCTTGTGACAAACCTCCCGCCTATCAAATATACACACAATGTGAACAGAGCAAATGCTACATGAAGTTTATCCTGTATCCGATTTAAACTTTATAACAGGAACCGCTCGCTATCCAACTGTTTGTGTCAGCGGGTTTTTCTGCAGAATAAAGTAACAGCACATCAGCTACCAATAGCAAACGCTATCTGCGGATAGGATGTGTTTGGGTTTACCATTATTGAACTGGCAAAAAAAATAATAAATCTTTGGCGTGATTTCGCCGTTAGACATTTTTACTTAAAAGTTTACAAGGCGAAAAAACGATGACACACCATAGCTTCGAAAGACACTGCACTAATTTTTGTTCAAATAAGCGAGTGATCCAGAAAAAGTTCCCAGTACCTTATATCTGAACCAGGAACAAGATTTTTGATTGCTTGCAACACCGAACGTCGCTCATCTTCGTTTATCGGGTCTGTATCCAAATCATCAGAGGTAGTTCTATGTCTCGAAACGATAGCGAATAGTGAAATAATTTCTTTGAACTTGTCGAGGCTATCGGCAATAATTATGGGGTACCAGGTATCTGCATCAGGGGCAGATAATACCACTAAGTTTGGAGAAGATGTATCGATAATGATGGGATCTCCACTGGAATCGCTTCCTACTACGAGCCAGTTCTCTTTCCAATCGCCATCTTTCTCAGTAATAAGTGATTTACCATTTAGGTCAAAACGATAGCCCTCTTGTCCACGGTTTAAGTTGATTGGCTTTAGAAACTCAATTTTGCTGTCTCCCAGTAAAATAGCTGGCATTTCATCAAGAAACTTTTTGATTGTTTCAAGGCTTGTCATCTTTGATAAAATTTTATTTTTGAAGATATTAGGGTTATGGGTAAAGGGAGTTTATGAAAACACCTTTCACTCACCAAATATACACACGATGTGAATAGAGCAAACTGCTGCAAAAATCTTTTAGTGAACATAGCATCAACTTTCATTCCTTCGATATTTCTTTAGTGCCACCGGGGTTTTTGCATCATACGCAAACAAGTTACCAAAAACTAACCGTATAACCCTGCTACCGAAAAGAACCACAGTAATTGAGACACTACAAAATTTGTCGTGTTTTCTGGTGGCGGATAGAGCGTAGCCTGGTCTCGGGCTTCACTTCGGCTGACACGGTTTCGCTATTAGACATTTGTATTAGAAAAGTTGCAAAGCGAAAACCTGCCGGGACTCTAAATTTACAGCAAACCCAGGAACACAGCAATCTCTTCTTTTGTATTGAAAAAATTGGGGCTTACTCTAATGTTTTCTTTTTGCAAAGTTACCAGTACCTGGTGCTGGGTAAGTTTTTCAAAAAGGGTTTTGGTAGTGTTAAAAGAGCCGGTATTAAACAATACGATGGCCGATCTTTCGGCTCTGTTTTCTATAGGCGTTATGATCTGGTAACCTTTTTCCTGCAGCCCCTCCAGGATGTAATCGGTGTTCTCCAGTGCCTTCACATAAATATGTTGCACGCCCATGTCGAGCACTAATTGGAGCCCTGCGCACCAGCCGTCAAACAGTGCGTATGCCAGGGTGCCCGTTTCAAATTTCCGGGAATCTTCATGGTAAGAGAGATTGTCGTGCACATTTTCTGCAGAGAACATACCCGGTAAGGTTGGGCTGATCGTGTGTACAATTCTTTTGCTTACAAATAAAAAGCCGGTGCCGTGGAAGCCCAGCAGCCATTTAAAGCCACAGCCACACAGCACATCTATGCCGTCTGCTTCCACATCTATGGGGACCATGCCGGCTCCCTGTGCAGCATCTACTAAAAATAAGGCTCCTTTTTTATGAGCAATTTTACTGACGGCGGCCAGGTTTGGTCTAAAGCCACTGTTGTATCTCACGGCGGCAATGGCCACTACCCGTGTGTTATCATCCACCAGTTTTTCGATGGCATCGTTATCAATACTGTTGTCCGCATTCAAAGGAGCAAACCTGATCTCCACCCCTTTCGTTTCAAGATTTAGCCAGGGAAAACTGTTGTTCCAATGTTCCCCTGCTGGCAGCACAATATTGTCTCCCTTCTTAAAATGCATACCCTGTGCTATCATCCCAATGCCCATGCCGGTGCTTGTTGTTAAGGCATATTCGCCCGGCGAGCCACCCAATATCTTTGAAAGCAATGCCCGCACCTCCTCCCGGCGAAAAGCTTTTTTGCCAACCGGATTTAATTCTGATTTTAAAAAGTTTTGCAGCCGCTCCTGCACCAATGAATTGAGCGGAGCCTGTGAAGCGCTGTTGATATAAACGGCTTGTTGGGTGACAGGAAATAGCGATCTGATTTGTTCTGTTGTCATATTTGCTTAACTTTTTGATTAGAGTTTTTTCTTTTGGCAACAACGCAGGCTGGCCGCTTTGTGTCATGATTAAGATTTGGATTCATTCTGCAGAGGAATACCTACATCGAAGAAATAGTAGTTGTTATAGATAATTCGTCTTACTGCAATGCATATATCTTGTTTGCATATTTGAAACCTACAATGCCGGTTCCGTTTGCGATAACAATAGAGTCAATATTGTTGGTGAGGGCAGGGCTACTAAGAAGCAATATTGCTTCTGCATATGTCCTGTTGCCTACAGGAAAGTTCGATAATCTTTTAGCAACCCTGGCTTCCTTTGTTTGTCCGAATACATTGCACATGCTTACATTCGGGTTATTATTGCTCCATGCCTGCATACATAGCCAACCGCTTGAAGCAAGACTGAAGTGAATTGAGTCGGTTAAAGCCTGATTAAGATAAAGTGTAACCCTGATGTATTCGTACCGGAAAGCCTCTTCACAATCATTTAGTGCAGTCTCTGTGGTGTCGATTACTTTCAATTGAAAATTTGTCAAGACGCCGCCGTCGTCAAGGAAGGTTAATTGAGTCTTACCCTTTAATGGCAACCAGCTTTTAGTGCCGTCTAAACGAAGGGTGCCTGTTCCGCACTTTTGACATTGAAACGAAGATGTCAAACAGACAGCAAAAAGGAAGGTCAATATGATTACATTGATTTTCATGGTAGAGAAAGCGTAGTTATTATTTACTTAAAATTAACGAGGCCAATTTTTTCCCAACACAAAATGACATTATAAGTCTCAATACACCCCCAAGTTGTTCATTAAAGCACACTATAACGATTACCCCTAATCTAAGTTCGTGAAAAAAATTGGACTTTAAAATACATGGCTCGTCACAAGCCGGGGCCACGGCAGTTAGTGTGTGCCGGCTGCGGCAATACAATATTTCCGGCAGGTATTCGCTGATCAAAATAGAGCGCTGATCTACGCCGGTTAAAATTCCGCATTTTAGCAATACGCTCCTTTCCGGCAATTGAATACTTTACGGAATAAAGTCCCCCAGTGAAACAAACCTCTCACACTGGCTTTGTCGGCAGACCTCCAAGCCTTGCCAACAATTGCCCGTTGTATTTGTTGAATAGACACTGTGAGGCTAAAGAGCTGAGCACAGCACAAAAACTTTGAAGGATGATGACCACCATTTATTCAACAATCATTTTTTTCCTTATGAATACGCTGATGATATTTGACTTTACAAAAGACGCCCGCATGCAAAACTGGAACGTGGTAGACGATCGGGTAATGGGCGGCGTATCTGCAGGAAAGATGGGCTTGAGTGCGGAAGGTTATGGTTTGTTCCAGGGGCATGTTTCGTTGGATAACAATGGTGGCTTTTCTTCTGTCAGATACAATGCCGGCAAAACAAACCTGCAAGGCTATAGTAAATTTGTAATAGCACTGCAAGGAGATGGTAAGGCTTACCAGTTCAGGGTCAAGACAAAGGGCAGCCAGTATTACTCCTATATATTTAGCTTTACTACTACCAGCAAATGGCAAACCATCGATATTCCTTTTAGCAGCATGGTTCCCTCCTTCCGCGGCCGAACCCTGGATATGACCAACTTCCCCGGCGTATTTTTAGAAGAAATAGGTTTTCTCATAGGCAATAAAAAAGAAGAAGATTTTAAACTTGCCATTGACTACATCAGCGTGCAATAACATTCTCATGCGCTTATTACACTCGTTGTACTCCCCTCCCGAAATTTAGGGGCTATACCACCGAAGCGGTATTTTTTTAGATCATACACAAAAATTTAAATATCCGATTATCTTTAACGGATTGAGAAAAAAAGGAGGCATACCAGGCATGGCAGCTATAGCGCTGTTTTTTTGCATGCTCACCTGCGCCTTGCCTGCAAGTAGCCAGATCAACTTCTTTTACAATGACTCCGCCATTGATTTGGCGGCAAGTGAGGTGCAGTATTATGTAGATACGGGCAGCGACAGATCTTTAGAGCGTTTTTCGGTAATACAAAAAGAGTTGAGGCCCATGTTGCAAAACGACATCAACCTTAGTTATAAAAATGAAATGCTTTGGTTGAAGATATCGGCCATGGCAATGTCACAAGCTTCCGGAGTGCGTTACTTGATGCTGCGCAATCCGCACATCAACTACGCTGGCTGCTGGGTACTCAGCCAGGACGCTGTTGTAAAAGCCTATCCACCCACCGGTGATCATCTCCCTTTCTATAGCCGCAGTTTTCCCGATCCTAATTTTGTTTTCTCTTTGCCGCCAACCTTGCCGCCCGGCACAAGTATTTTGTTGCTGCTGGATAAAAGAAACCAGCAACTCAATATTCCGATTCATTTTTTAACCGAACAAGGCATTCACCAGCACACACTGCGGGATAATCTGCTGGCGGGTTTCATGGCAGGGCTCGGTACTTTCATTTTTGTACTCAACCTGTTTCTCTTTTTAAAAATGAAAGACCAGTTGTACGTGTATTACGGCTTGTATGTGTTCCTTATCTTTTTTTACATCATAAGCGATTATGGCCTCTCGTTTATGTACCTGTTTCCTGGCATTCCGCAGCTGGCAGATCTTACAAGGCCCATGGCCATCAGCCTGGCACCGCCGCTGTATGTGTTATTTGCCCTGCAGTTTTTTAGAGCAAAATACCAAATGCCGCTTGCTTACAAATGGATAACCTGGTTTCTCTATTTGTACCTTGTTGTGTTTGTGGTGGGCATGATGCTTATGCCTGGCAAGGGAGTGGTTACCACCCTACTGCTTTGGACGATGCAGATTGTGCAGGTTCTAAATACGGCACTGGTGCTGCTATTGGGTATTATGGGCTTGAGGCAAAAGGTTAGGTACAGCATTTATTTTATCATTACCAGTTTCCTTATGCTTTCGGGCTTTTTAGTATATGGTAACTATTTATCGGGGTTTGTAGCAGATAATTTTTTTACCCGTAACATGGTCAACCTGGCCTTTAGCCTGGAGATAGCCATATTGGCCTTTGTACTCGCTTTGCGCTTTAGAGACTATAAGGAAGAAAGCGAACTACTGTTAAACCGGGTGAACGTGCAGCAGGAACAAATTTTTAAATCACTAAGTGATTATGAAGAAAAGGAACGACTTCGCCTAAGCAGCCTGCTGCACGATTCTTTTGGTGCAAGCCTCTCCGCCATTCGGCTAAACCTGGAAAGTTTACAACTTTTAAACCCTGCACAAAATAAACAACGCTGCATGCTGGTGCGGCAGGTAAATGACCTTGCCATTGAAGTGCGGGAGATTTCCCATAACCTTTCGCCAGTGCTGCTGCAGCGCAAAGGGTTGGTAAAAGCCCTGGAGCATATTGTGGAGGGCATCAACAGTGCCGGCAGCCTCTACATTCAATTTGAGTCCATCGGCAGCGTTCAACAGGTGCCTTTCAGGTACGAAATACTACTTTACAACGTGCTGCAGGAACTGCTGCAAAATATGATGAAGCACGCTGCGGCCACCGAAGGCATTGTGCAACTTGCCCTGGAACCGGATTTTGTCTACTTATTTGTAGAGGATAATGGCAAGGGGCTTCCGCAAACTGAACTCAAAGAAGGCCTGGGGTATATTCAAATAAAAGAATTGCTTAAATTTGTGAATGGGCGGATAATGGTAAAAGCCAACAATGGAGAAGGCTTTCAAATAACCATCGAGTTTCCCATTCTCAAGTATGAGCCAACCCTTCCGAATTCTGATAGCTGATGATCATCCTTTTTTTTCAGATGGTGTAATTAATGCGTTGCTGCCTTATAAACAATATGAAGTGGTGAGCAATGTAACCAATGCTGCGGACGTCATCAGCGCTATCCCAACCTCGCAGCCTCACATTATTATTCTAGACATTAATATGCCCGGCCAAAATGGCCTCGAATTGATTGGCCGGCTCCGCAACATGTGGCCACATATTAAAATTTTGGTGTTGAGTATGTACATGCCATCTGATATTAACCTGCAACCAGAAAAAGCCGGGATAGATGCATACGTTCTCAAAAATTCAGGCACAGAAACCTTGCTCACGGCCTTAGCCGAAATTTGTAAAGGAGAAAAATATTTTGACGCCAACATCCAACGGCAAAACCACCACTCAGACGATGGTTTTAGCAAAGTGCTCAAACTTAGCTCCCGTGAAAAAGAAATACTGCAAATGATTAAAGATGGAAACAGCACCAACGATATAGCCGAAGCCCTGTTCATTAGTGTGCTCACGGTAAAAACCCACCGCAAAAATATCATGGCTAAGATGGATGTGAAGAACGTTGCTGGTCTTATTAAAAAGACGAGTTTGTAAATCCTGTAAAGCTAATTCCTCAGGCTGGGAAGCATGGCCCAGGCTCCAGGATAATCGTGCAATGCCACAAGCTTTTGACTACCAACATTTCAGAACATTAAATTTTATTGATTACCAAAGGATTTGCTTGTCGGGTTTTGTATGGTTGCTGTACCAACACAAACTTTTAAAACCCGGTTCTATTGTTTTAGAAACTGCTGGGTATATTTTACCTTACCCGGCTGAAATGAAATTGTGTAAACACCGGCCATTAAACCAACTGTATTTACTGATGTGTGGGTCAGGCCTGGTTTCAGCTCCCATTTCTTTATAACTTTTCCGTTTGCATTTGTAACGACTATTTGAGAAGGTGCGGCACTGTAGGGAACCCTGATAGATAAATGATCTTTTACCGGATTTGGAAAAATCGTAATGGCATTATCTGGAGGTGTTACCATAGCGATGGTTTTACTGTAGGTAAATTTTTCATCCTTATCTACCATTTTTAACCGATAGTAATTTGTTGCTTGCAAGGAACTGTTATCCGTATAAACATATTTTTTTTGACCCTGTGAGCTTCCTGCCGACGCAATGGTAGACAGCGGAATAAATGACACCAGGTCCTTGCTTTTTTCAACTATAAAGTGCTTTGTATTTATTTCATTCTCAGTTTTCCAATTTATTGTAACAGCAAAATTCCGGTATCTCCCATAAAGATCAACCAGGGTTAATGGTAGAGTTCCTGGATATAAGGTAACTATTCCACCGTAAGGATTACTGAACCCTGCACAGGTGGAGTCTGCACTTAAATTGTGATCCATTAAAGTTCCGCCCACGGCCATATTTGCCAAAATGCCATTACCATCTCTGCGCAAAAACAAGCCACCACCTACAGCTATATCTACATTGCCGGCACAAACAAATTTGTAAGGGTGATTGGCATTAGGATTAAGGGTAAGCTGCCCGCTTAATATTCTTGTAGCGCCGGAAACATACAAGGAACTGTCGAAGCTAACCTTTGCGCAATTTGATTTATTGATGATAAGTGTATCTACGGGCAAACCTCCATTCCAAATAATATTACTATTGGTATTACCATAAAACTCTAATTTAAAATGGCAAAAATTATTCACGCAATTGTTAATAGATAGCGTATTGGCATAATTGGTAATACCTCCGGCATGAAATGCGAAAACGTTATTCACCATCACCGGTGGAGGCTGATCCATATTCACATCGGCGAAGCCAGAAAAGTTACCCGATATTTTGAGATCGCCACTTATACCTAGCGAGCCCACTTCGCCAACATTGCAGTTTCCATTTATAATGTTGGGTTGGGGATTGGTTGGATATTTCTGTAAAAAATTGGCAGCGCCAGGGATTTTTGAGTTTACATCTCCGTTAAAAGCTGACCCTGAACTTGTAAATTCTAAAGTTGAAAAGTAATCGATGGTATCTTTTGCGGAAATAAAATTTGTGTTGTGCCCAATGGAAAATCTGAGAGAAGTATTATTGATGTTATTGGTAATCTTACTATTTAATATGGTAGCAACAGAATTGTCACCCAAAAAAAAATGCACTGTTTCAAATACACAGCTATCAGCGTAAATATCAACGGCTGAATTCCCGCCAATATCAAATCCAGCCAAATGACTCTTTATAAACCTTCCCCTGCCTCCTGTTTCCCATTTAATTCCGCTCCAGTTCGCATGAGAGAATAAGGTTCCAAAGAGGCTGTTTAAAACCTGCAAGTCAGTAACAGCAGGGTTTCCACCATGTAATTGAAAACGGCCATGTAACATATTTGAACCTGAATCGATCATCACAAACCCACCGTTTTGCGTATATATATTCACTATGGGAGCGTAATCAATAAAATTGGGATTAGAAAAAGATATGGTTGTATTACTGATATGCATACTCCTGCAGCGTATCGTGCCGTTCAGGTTGCTTCCACCTATATTGAAATCAGGGTTTGTGTTATCAGTAAAAAAATAGACAGTTGAAATTCCTGACATGGATTTGCTAATTACCACATCATCCAATTCGGTTGGTACTCTTTGTATGGGTGGTTGGCCTACAGGTGCATTTGTTTGTATCCAGCTAAGCGGATTATCCCAACCAGTGTCGCTTTTATACAACAGTTTAACAGCTTGCGAATAAGTGCTCGCATATAGCCCCATACATGAAGAGATGAGTAGAATTTTTTTCATAATAATACGGCCTGTTTGATGATTGATTGGAAATAAGGATAGGGATTTGAAGAGGCTTTTTCCAAGGTATATTCAAATGGATTATTAAATATACAGGATAAATTCAATACTTATATTTTCGTTATATAAATTTTTCGGGCTGATGTTGGTGGATGTGAAGAACGTTGCTGTCTTATTTAATAGACGAGTTTTTGTAAACAATACTAAAGCTCCAGTTTACTTTTTACAATCGCTATCAGGGAGGCTAACGAAGTTGCCTTGTTGAGTTCGGTGGCACTCACCAGTAATTGTGTACCGTTTTCATTGCTCAGTAAAATGGCCGGTAGCCTCAGCTGCGCAGGCTGGTATTTTTTTTGAAAGTTCTCCTTGTGCAGCGCAAGTGTTTCGAAAGGCAAACTGTCCAGGAAAGATTTCCAACCGGGTTTCATACCAAAATTTCCAAATGCCTGGTAACACAAATTACAAGGATAGCTACCCGGTGATGCTATTTTGTGAACCATATCTGCCAGCCCTGGAAAAATACCACCATACGCATTGTAAACCGCAATAAACGTAGTGCCCTCTTTTACAGGGAAGCTGCCGGCATCCTGTATTACTGTGGGTTGGTGCGGGCCCGGTGTTGCATACCGAACTACATCTGCTATGGCTGCCAACAGCAGAAGTAATGCAAATAACAGCCCAACCTTTTTTTTAGTACTCATACATTTACTTTAGGGGTAATAAATATACTATTAATAAAACGCTTGGTGCTGGAGCTCAAAAAAAACCGGTTTAGATAAGATTATTTTAGGCCAGACTTTGGCTGATGCTGCAAAATTAAACGTTCCCCTTTGTTTAGGCTCTATTTAAGGAACGGCTGCAAGGCCTGCAGCATGTGGGAAGCGATGGTGAAACTTGTTTGTTCGACAATGAAAAAATTACACAGTGACAAACCATGTTCATTTTTTATTTTTATGGTCTACTTCGTCAACCAAAACAGCTTCGTATAACAATTGCCTGATTTCATCAGGTTTGATTTCTTTTAAGGTTGTGAATAATTTGCGTCCTACCAATTTTTTGTCCGCTGTATCAAGGTCAAAAAGCTGAGTGCCTTTGCAAAAACCTAATGCAACACCATTCTGCACCGAACCCCATGAAACGGAAGCAGGCCAAATGAAAACAATGCGTGAATGTCTGTAGTAGAATGGCACATTGTAAGCTAACTTCTCTTTGCAGTTTGGAATACAGTCTAACACCAGTGCCCTCAAACTTTCCACGATTTTCAGTTCATTGTCGGGCAAACTTTCTAAAAAGTCGTTAACGTTTCTAAATTTTATCTTTTGTGGATTTCCCAAAGTACTTTCTAATAGCGCACATCGGCAGTTTGTAAAAAAAACACTTACCAAATGTACACACAATGTGACTAGCAAACAGCTTTATAAAGTTTGTGGAGTATACTATCCTAACTTTGAAGCAGGAGCCTTACCACATCAAGGGCTGCTTCTCGGTAGAGACGCTAAACACTGCTTGCATATTAAGAAAGTCGGTGAACAGCTACCACCTCAACTACCCTACAGCAATTTGCTCAACTCCGCTAGATGGCAATGCCTGTTGCCCCACCAGTTTGCAAAATTGGACATGCACCCCAGGAACGAATCTCAGGTTTATGTACTAAATTTAATATCAAGTTGTTTTTTAATAACGTAATGAATATGAAAATTAGCAATGAACTATTACGGCCTGAAAAAAAGTTTTTTACAGGTTACAATACCAATTACCCTGCACCGGGCTCTGCAGAAGAGTTGCAGCAATTTGAAATAATACAGCAAGGCTTCTCCAGCCAGTTTACAACCGTGTTTCCTGATAATCTTGCAGCCAAAACAATCGTTGTAATCCCCAGCCTTACCCTCGACCAGGAAGTGCTTGCAAAAGTAAATGGTGCTTTTCACTATGAAGAAAGATTGTTGTGCCTGCTGATGTTGTTGCGTATGCCACGGGCACACGTTACCTATGTGAGCAGCATGCCCATTGACCCGTTTATTGTAGATTATTACCTGCACCTGCTGCCGGGTATTACCGGCTTTCATGCCAGGGAGCGGTTAACGCTGCTCAGTTGCTATGATCATTCGGCGCTTTCGCTTACCGAAAAGATTTTACAGCGAAACCGATTAATGGAACGCATAAAAACCAGTATTCCTGCCGGCCATGCAGCCCATATTGCTTGTTTTAATACCACTGCTTTTGAGCGCACACTGGCAGTAAAGCTGGGTATACCCATTTATGGTTGCGATCCTTCCTTAATGTATTGCGGCACCAAGAGCGGGAGCAGAAAAATATTTGCAAGAGCAGGCGTATCCACGCCCCCGGGTGCTGAAGATTTAAAATCGTATGATGAAATCGTGCAGGCAGTTGCCGCTTTAAAAGAGCAGTACCCCGATTTAGAAAAAGCTGTTATAAAATTAAACGAAGGTTTTTCAGGCGAGGGTAACGCCATCATAGGCTACCCGGCTGGGTTAAATAAAAATGAAATGTTTGAATGGCTACAGCACCATCTTTATAAAGAAATGGTACCCGTTGCAAAAGATTTAAGTGTGGAAACCTTCCTGGAAAAATTTAAACTCATGGAAGGAATTGTGGAAGCATTTATTGAAGGGGAACAAAAGGTTTCCCCTTCGGTGCAATGCAAAATAGATCCCTTAGGTAATATTGAAATTGTTTCTACTCATGACCAGGTGCTGGGTGGTGATAGCGGACAGATATTTATGGGTGCACATTTTCCTGCAGATGAAAATTACCGAACTCAAATAGGAAAACTAGGAAAAGCCATCGCCGAAGAACTAAAAAAGGAAGGGGTATTAGGGCGCTTTGCCATTGATTTTATTTCTGTAAAGGAAAACGAAACATGGAAACATTATGCCATTGAAATAAACCTGCGTAAAGGTGGTACCACACACCCTTTTTTAATGCTGGAGTTTTTAACAAATGGCCATTATGATGAGGCCAATGCATTGTTTGTAACACCCAATAAACAAAACCGTTTTTATTTCGCCTCAGATAATTTGCAAAACGATGTATACAAAGGATTATCACCGCAGGATTTAATTGACATTGCTATGTACCATGGATTACATTTTGATGGGGCCACCCAAAAAGGCGTCATGTTTCACATGATTGGGGCACTCTCACAATTTGGAAAAATGGGTGTAGTGTGTATAGGCGAATCGCCGGAAGAAGCTTATTCTCTTTACCTCAAAACGATTGAGGTACTGGATGCTGAGACTGCGGTGCAATAATTACTGCTAGTCCCTGAGCACCTGTTCAAATTCCCAGGTACCAATCATCTTCTTACAATGTTGCATTGCCCTGGCTTTTAGACTTAACCAGACGGATAAACACGAGTACAAAGAAGATGCAAAAGATCCAATCATTTACGCCATAAGTAGCGTAAAATGCGCCAGCCATTGTATCTTTTGCAAAAACCGCTGAAATGTTATGGTTAAGCATCCATTGGATCCAAATAAAACCATAGATGAATTTTTCGATGGCAAACACTCCTACCAACCACTTCACATACTGGTAGTTTTTTGCAACAGACATATAGGCTAAACCCCAAACAACAATCATAAGCAAGCCAAAATTAGACATCACTACCGGATCAAATTCTGGAATTACGGAGTTCGTAAACAATTTTGAAAAAAACAATACGGACATATTCATCAAGCCAGCAATGATAAATCCTTTGGTAATTGTATCTTTTAGTAAGGTCATTGCTGCTTTTTTTAAGATATTTAAATACCTTTCTTTTTTGTTGAGTATTTTTTAAGATTAAAGCTACTTGTCTTTGCTTACTTTTCCAATCTTAAAGGAATATCTTGTTGTGAAGTGTTGGTGGTAGTGCAGCCTTACATTAGTTCGTAGTTCTGTATTCCATGGGTGTTCGCCCAGTCTTTTGTTTGAACAGTTTATTAAAATACTGTGGATATTCAAAACCCAAAGACCAGGCAACTTCATTAACTGGTTTTTTGGTGTTTAGCAATATTTTTAGCCTCTTCTATAAGATAAAAATGAATATGCTCTTGTGTGTTCTTTCCCGTTTCTTTTTTAAGAAGGTCGCTTAAATAGCTGGGCGATAAGTGAACTTGTTCTGCTAAGTATTTCACAGAAGGCAATCCCAGTCCTTTGTTTTGGTTAATAGAAAAATAATTTTTAAGAAGATGCTCAACCTGGGAGACTACAGTCTTATTGGTTTGGCTTTTTGTAATCATTTGTCGTCCATAAAACCTGGAACAATAATTCAATAATAATTCGATGGTAGACACAATAATAAATTGGCTGTGAACATCAATATTCTCCTGTAGTTCTACCTGTATTTTTTGCACACATTCGTACAAGATATTTTTTTCCTTGTCTGATAAGTGCAGCGCTTCGGATGTTTCGTAGGAGAAAAAGCTATAGTACTTAATGGTATCGTTTAGTGCCGTAGCCCTAATCAAATCTGGATGAAAAAACAGGCCCCAACCCAACCTCTTTTCTTTGATTTCTATTTCGTTGTCTATTTCAATCACCTGGTTGGGGTTATGCAGATTAAGTTTCCATCTTCAAAATCAATGGTGCACCTGTTATAAAAATTGTTTTTCTCATTCCTGTTGTTTTAAGATTATTGCACAAAGATGGGCTTACAGGCAACTTGGTAGGTAACACAAATTCGGGTTGTTTGTATTCTTTTTATGGTTTGTCGATAATTTTCTGCTCTGAAATAAAACTACAAACCCTGTATAGCTAAATAAGGAAGACATATCCGATTGTAAAATGAACCTTGTGCAGTTCTTTGCCATTTGTTTCATCGATGCGCTGTATTAAATGAAAATGATTCGGCTCCTGAGAGCCATGTGGACACAAGTACAGTACGTTTTTTGCAGGCATCGTCAGAATAGCCGGGTGAAATTAGAATGAAATTTTTATAGGAATCCTGTTGTAGTTATTTTCGCTCTTTAGTTTAAAGCAGTCAAAAATATATTCCGTCTAAACCGGTGGCCCGATTGTTGAAATTGAATAGATTGCCAACCTGTAAAATGAACGGGTAAGTTAATAGTTACCAGCAAGACAATACGTAACTTCAAAAAAACAGCATGCTTTCCACCCGTCACGAAATATTTATTGAGGTAGCCATGCAGCTCAGCTTTTCTAAGGCCAGCGAAGTGTTGTTCATCAGCCAGCCGGCTATTAGTAAACACATGAAAGCCCTGGAGTCCTTTTACAAAACAACTTTGTTTGAAAGAAAAGGCAATGCCATACAACTTAGCCGTGGCGGTAGTTTGCTGCTGCAGCGGCTCAAAGAAGCAAAAAAAATACAGAATGAACTGGAGTTTGAAATGAGCGTGCTAAACGACCAGTTAAAGGCAAAAGGACAACTAAAACTGGGCGCCAGTACCACTGTTGCATTGTATATCATCCCCAAGATATTGTCTGCTTTTCATCAAACATTTCCCGAAGTAAAAATAAGCCTGCTCAACCGCAATACCGATACCATTATAAAAGCATTGGCCGATCATGATATTGATATCGGCATTGTAGAAGGCAAGAAAAAAAATGCGGCCATATTTTACCAACCCTTTGCTACCGATGAAGTGATTGCCGTATGCAGCACCAAGAGCCCACTGGCAAAAAAAAGATCACTAACTGTGCAGGAGATAAAAGACTACCCGGTGGTGTTAAGGGAGCAGGGTTCCGGCACATTAGCCGCTATAAAATACCACCTGGAAAAGCACGGTCTTAAACTGGCTGCGCTTAACGTAAATGTGCGCCTGGCAGGCACCGAAGCACTTAAGAACTTTTTACGGGAAGATAATTGCCTGGGTTTTTTACCCAGGGGATCTGTATTAAAAGAACTGAAAGACGGCGACCTTGTTACTGTGAAGATTGAGAACTTCCAGATCATCCGTAACTTCTTTTTTATACAACGGCATGGCACCGAAAATAATGAGCTCAGCAAGGCTTTTGTCCAGTTTTGCAAAAATTCGGTATAACTATTCGTTATAGCCCATAATTTAATCGGTTGTTTTTGTTATAGTATCATTTGTAGTTTTGGTGGATGAAAACATTAACCCGGCCATATAGTTTAGCTGAAAACCTTTCCTGCTCCAACTGTAACCAGGAATATTGCATTACCGACATCAACAGTTACGCAACCTGCTGCAACAAGCCATTGGTGGTTAATTACGACCTGCTTTCAGCGCCTTCAAAATCAGGACTATCATCGGGTGAAAATACCATGTGGCGCTATGCAGCCTTGTTACCTGTATTAAACAAAAAAAATATTGTGAGCCTGGGCGAAGGCATGACGCCTATCCATCACTTGCACAAGCTGGCAGGCAAGTACGGTTTTGATGAGTTGCTGATGAAAGACGAATCTTTTAACCCAACCGGCTCATTTAAAGCAAGGGGCATCAGTTTGGCAGTTTCAAAGGCAAAGGAACTCGGTATAACCAAATGCATTGTGCCCACGGCAGGAAATGCAGGCGGAGCACTGGCAGCCTATTGCGCCAAGGCAGGAATGAAATGTACGGTGGCAATGCCTTCTCAAACACCGAACATTTTTAAGCAGGAATGTGAACTATATGGAGCCGAATTGATATTGGTTGACGGCCTGATTAACGACTGTGCAAAAAAAGTTTCCGAAATAAACAAAGACAATCAGTATTTCGATGTCTCTACCCTGAAAGAACCTTACCGTATTGAAGGCAAAAAAACAATGGGTTACGAAATAGCCGAACAACTAAACTGGCAACTGCCCGATGTAATCATTTACCCCGCCGGCGGCGGCACAGGCCTTATCGGTATTTGGAAAGCATTTAAAGAGATGAAAGAAATGGGCTGGCTAAGCGGACCACTACCAAGGATGATTGCCGTACAGTCAACCAACTGTGCGCCCATATTACATGCATTAAACAACAGTGAAAACTGGAAGAACATGTTTACCCCCAGGGCAACCATTGCAAACGGACTGGCCGTACCCTACCCCTTTGGTATGGACATGATGCTGCAGGTATTGGAAGAATCGGGCGGCACTGCCATTGCCATCAGCGAAGAAGATATTGTAAGCGGTGTAAAAGAAATTTCAAAAACGGAAGGGTTATTAATTTGTCCTGAAGGTGCGGCCACCTGGAAGGCACTGCTGCAACTACAGCATCAAAAAATAATTGCCTCACATGAAAAAGTTTTATTGCTAAATACCGGCTCGGGATATAAATACCTGGACAATTTAATTTAACTGCTACCACCAATGCCGTTAGAGGCGCAACGCTCAACACCCTTGCTACTTCGGACAATTGACTTCCTATATTGCCTGGCTGTGGTACATACAACTTGCCGCGGCTCAATGTGCCCTCGGGCCTTGTAACAACTACCGGGTGAATTGTAAAACGAAGCTCCGTTTTGATACTTGCCTTGCTGGCCCTCGTACATGTTAAACCAAAACAACATGTTCTTTTGCCATGGCCCAGCTAAGAGGAGATCTATACGATTAATTGCAGGAGTAAGCTACCTAATTTAAAAGTTAAAAGAAAACAAGCCGATAAAAAATCGGGGATTCATAATAAAATCTCTCATTATGCGTTAAGTGCCTATCTAAACCAATCTACATTTTGAAAAACCTTACTAAAAGTGCCTTAATTCTACTTACATCCCTTTTTTCTTTAATGAGTTTTAATGCTTCCGCACAGGTGTCTGGCTTAATTAACCGACAGGCTACAAGTGCGGCAGGCCGGGCGGTATTGGATCCTAACAGCGACGGATACACGTCAAAAACCACAGCGGGTTTTGGCAGTGACGACGTTGCAAATTCAGAAATTTCTTACAAAGGTATTCGTGCCTATTCTATAGAACCCAATGGCGACCTTCGCCGTGGCCCAAGCCAGGGCTTTTCAGATTTTGTTCCAGATTCAGGTGGCAATGGGGTATATTATAACTTTAGTGCAACCGGGCAGGTAATGTTCAGGATGCGTATGGGCGCCATTATGCCAGGGTCTAAAGGCTACAGTATATTAATGGATACAGACGGAAAGTTCGGCGCAACTGGTGCCAATGCCGACCCCAACTACCTTCCCAACACTACCGGCACAAACGGTAATCCTGGTTTTGAAATAGAGATCGTATTGGAAACTAATTTCAGGATCGCTATTTATAATGTAGATAGTACCTCCTCTCCTGTTTTGGTAAAACAATATACCAATTGGCAAGACATGTCGCAGGTTTCCTTAGCATCTACCAACGACAACGGAGACCCGGATTATTTAATTGATTTCTATATTCCTTTTTCCGATTTGCAAGCGGCACCTTTCAATCTTACTTCGGCTTCTCCCATCCGGATGACGGCAACAACAGTAATGAAACCTGGTGCTGCCATTGGCGGGCCAAGGTCTGATATTTATGGTACTGCCGGAGATACTTATGACGATTTTATCATCGGCCAGCCCGGATGTCCAATTTTTAATACAGCAACCATCTGCCCGACAGCTATGTGCACAGCGGCACCTTCTGTTGATTCCCCTCTTGGTACAGGCACGGTGAACATTACTGGCACCTGGACAAAATCTGTACTTCCCGGCGCAGCCGGTACAGCTTCCATAACCGTATTTAAAAACGGATCGTCCATTGGTACAGTTACCAATGTTACCTCAGGCACAACATGGACTTTAAATAGTATCAGCCTGGTTAATGGCGATATCATTACAGCGAGGGCGGTTGCCACAGGCGAAACTATGTGCCTCACCAGTAACGCTGTTATAGCATCAACTTGTAATGCCTCTAATCGTCCGGCTACACCAGTACTAACCTGTACCACGGGAAGCAAAGGCATTGAAGGCACTAACCTAAGCACAGGTTGGACGGTGCATGTAAACAATTTAACCCGGAATGTACCGGATAATAATGTGACCAATGCTACAGGATTGTTTACCCCGGCAACAGGTGCAAGCCCTAATTTAGTTTGGCAGTATTCCGGAGGCTGCAGCACTGGTGCACCACTAAATTCCGGTTCGTACAAAATTTATTACGTCAATAATACTACTGGTTGCACTTCTTTGCCGAGCTATTTTTGTGTAGCAGGAAACGGCGGCAATGCATTGGCGGGAACCTTAACCGTTCCGGTGATAACGACCCCCGCTAATGCAATTTTTACAACCGCCACCACCACTATTAGTGGTACAACAGATGCTAATGCCACGGCTTTTTTATACATAAACGCAGCCAATACACAAACAGTTACTGCAACAGCAGGTGGTGTGTTTACTTTTTCAAACCTTAATTTATTAAACGGACAAAAACTCTATATAGCAGTTGAATTAAATACAGGTGCTGTGGCTACCAGTAAGTGTTCTAATCAAACCCCACTTTATACAGTAAGTTGTTTTACTCCACCACCGGTAATAAATGCGGATAATAACAACCAGGTAGCTGCAGGATTACCCATTACAGGTACATGCATAGCCCCGGCGGGCACCACTATCCGGGTGTATGCATCACCGGGTACATTGGTGGCTACTACGGCTGTGCAGGCTAACGGAACCTGGTCTACAGGGAATGCCGGTACAACACCCGCATTATACAACGCCGTGGCAGCTACCTCTTATTATGCAAATGCTCAAAACGGAAGTTGTGGCATTAGTTCAAATTCTGCCACCTATGCCGCGGCGGGGCCAACTTTAGCAGGCCGTTGTGGTTCCATCACCGGTCCTGTGGCTGCAAATGCTCCATCCGTTTCTGGCGCCCTAACCGGTTCCTTCACTACAAGTACGGTAAACCTTTACCTGGATGGAGAATTGATAGGAACAGCCGCAACAACTAATACCGCCTGGGGACCTATAACGGTAAATTCTACCCCATCTAATACTCTTTACCCCAATGCTGTACTTACCATTGGCATCCAGGAAACTGGAAAACAGGAAGTATTTTGCCCTTCATCTGCAGTAAAAGTACTCTGCACTCCTACCCCCCTGGCTCCGGCATTTACACCTGCAAATATTACCATTGATCAATACCAGTCTGTTACCTACACCATTTCCAATGCTGCCACCGGCACGTTTTATGCCATCGCCGATTCAGCCAACGGCCAATCTTTGGGTCAAGGTGAGTGGGCTACATCAAATGGTACTTTAATTAAAACCACCACCCCTTTTAATACGGCCGGTACCTATAAAGTGTTTATCAAATCTACCTCCTTATCAGGCGTTACTCAATGCAATGCAATTTCATCTTACGGCATTGTAGTAGTGAACCCTGTGGTGCTTCCTATAACATTGGCACATTTTAAAGGCAAAAAGTTATCGGAGAAGATATTGTTAGACTGGGCTACTGCAACCGAAAGCCAGGCAAGCCGCTTTGAAATTGAAAGAAGTGCTAATGGGTCGCAGTATGAAAAAATAGGAGAAGTAGCTGCAACCGGCAATAGCAATACATACAAAGCCTATAATTTTACTGACTTCCAGCCATTGGCTACGGGCAATTATTATCGCCTGAAAATGATAGATGTAGACGGGAAATTTAAATACAGTAATGTGGTGGCTTTTGCCGGCAACGCTTCTAGAGGAATAGTAGCAGGCGATGTTTCTCCTAATCCGTTTACGGATGTTGTGAACGTAATGCTCACGCTGGACAACACAACTCTGGTGACTTTACAAATTATTGATCTGGCAGGGCGTGTGATGCAAACAAAAAACATACAGGGCAAACCCGGACAAAATCCTCTTCAAATTGGTGGATTGAGCCGATTGTCTGCAGGGGTATACTATCTCCGGATAAACACAGCAGGCGAATCTTTACAGCAAAAAATAATAAAAGTTGCCTTGTAAAAAATGACATTGAGCATGGAAAACCTGGTGCATATTAGGTGAGCCAGCTTTCAAACCTTCCCCTCGGTTAGCAACCCACGAAACAACTAATGTTTCGTGGGTTGTTAGTTAAGGCTGGGCTGCACCGCAGGAATCTCAGGTAGAAGCGAGGGATATGTCAGAAATCTTATCAAGAAAGTAAAAGGGCAATCTTGCCAGCAGCAACATTTTGCTTGTGTTCAACAGTTCTGTCAATACATTACATTAAAACAGGAAACCGTTGCCAGCCAGTTTTAAGGAACCGTAATGTTTTCAAATGCCGGCGCTATGATGCGGATTCACAGCTTTTTTTCTCCTGTTTTGATGGTGGGCTTTCATTTACTTAAGCATGCATGTTGGCTAATTGTTTCCACTTTCTCTGAAAGCGTGTGGGAGCTCAGCAATTAGCATCTTCTACCTTGTAAAGTTTACAGTAATTCCTTTGCTTAATAAGTCTACTTAAGGTTATCTTCTTTTTTCATAAAAGAAATAATCTCGTCGTACCTTTTATTGTAAACATTAAAAAACTGCAGTATCATGGGTACATGCCTTTTATTTGGTTGAAGGATGTACTTAAATTCGGCGCCACTTGCCTGTAGGGAATCTTTAAATTTTTCGTTGCTTTTAATAATCGAAGGATAAGTTTTTCCACCCCGGTAAATTAACATCGGAGGCATGTTGCCATGCAGAAAATAAAGAGGAGAAGCTTTTTTCCAATTAGCGGGACTCGCTGTGAAGGTATTAAGATAAGTATGCCCGCCAGGAAAGTTTTCTTCTTTCAAATAACCAAACATATCAAGCCCGGCCGCATCAATCAATACAATTCCTTTTACAGGATCAGACATCTGTAAGTTTTCAAAATACTGGCTATCCAGGGTTGTCAGGGCGGCAAGATGGCCTCCTGCAGAATGCCCCGAGATAAATATTTTGCTACTGTCTCCACCATAGCGGCTTATATTTTCTTTCGTCCATTTTACAGCGGTGGCTATTTTTTCAGCCATGGTTGCGTAGTCTGCCAGGGGACTCTTTGGATAACCAGGGAGCACCGCCACGATTCCTTTCCTGGCCAGCCTGCTGCCCAAAAAACTATACAATCCCTTTTTACCAGAATTCCAGTTTCCGCCGTGTACAAATATGAGTACTGGTTTTAGTTCCTTTTTGTGCAACGGCCAAAAAACATGGAGTCTCTGTGTGCTGTTTGTGTTTTCTTCTTTAGCCCCTGTGTAGATCAAGTTTTTTGTTCTATTGATAAATTTAAATGCGCAACCAGTTGTAGATAAAAGGAGTAATGCAGCAAAGAGGGCAAGATTTATGTAGAAAGTTTTATTGTTGATAATCACTTTTAGATAAAGTACGATGTGATTGGCAAGAAAGATTGCCTTTATGGTTAACAGTATTGCGCTAGATAACAAATTAACGCCGAACCCTGGAACAGGCCGGGTGTCTAAGTTTTCGTGAACAGACACAATTTTCAGAAAATTATACTCGCCTGAAAGGCTGCAACTTCCAATAAGTCAAACAACGCCACAACCATTCGAGCGGGCCGAAATAGAAATGCCTGAGCCAAATGGGGCTAATAACTAATTGCAAAATCCATATAGCAAAAGCCACAAAAAAGATTTGGTAAAATTCAAACTCAGCAAAATAGTTTAGGCCGTAGCCAAAGAAAAATAGCGTGCAAATGACGGAGTGTGAGATATAATTGGTGAAAGCCATTTGACCCACCGCTTCGAGCCGTTTGAACAGTCCCCGCATTATGCCCGATTTGTACAATAAGATTACCGCCGAGGCGTGTGCCATTACCAGGAAAATGCGTTGAAAGGGATAAATCAAATTTACCCAGTTTATAGAAACTTCTTCCATCCGTTTGAGGTTTGCTTCCAGTGTAGAGAAATTCATAAAGCTATAGTAGGAACTATAAATTACCAACGGAAGCCCAATGCCATAGCCAATCAACATCACTTTTAGATAGCTGGCGTTTGCCCAGCTTCCTGTTAAGAAACCCCATTTGTACAAAGCAAAACCCAGCAGCATGAGCGCAATGGCGTCCCAAATTTCAAAGAGCATATATTTGGTTTGAATGTCCCTGGCTATCGGGCGCAGGTAGCTTGCAACGGTTGTATAATTTGACTTCATTTTTTTCGTATTTGCCTTTGCATCGTCCCGGTTTGGTATCATGCTTTTCTCTACTTCCCGCCAGGAGGCCAGGGCCTTGGTTTGATCTTTGGAGAGGATTTTATTTTCGCTCTTTGCCTTGGTGGCTTCCACATATGCAATGCGTTTGGCTCGTACGTCCTGGTACTGGTAAGTACCGAATCCAAAATCTAAAATAGCAACCAAAGGAATGGCTAACACCAGGTATTTGGGATTTACATTCCGCAACAAATACACAATCATTCCGCACACGCCGTAGAGGTACAGAATGTCGCCGATCCATAAAATCAAATGGGCGTGAATTAAGCCAAACAGGACCAACCAAAACATTCGGCGGTAAAATAAAAAGTGGGCAGATTGTCCTGCCTTCTTAGAAATGAACAACAAAATTCCTGCTCCAAAAATTACACTGAACAAGGCTCTCATTTTGCCTTCAAAGAACACACCGATGATTTTATAAACCCAAAAATTGACGTTGGATGGGTCGTTCTTAAATCCTTCGGAAAAATAATCGGGCATAGAAAATCCCGGAATATTCATCAATAAAATACCCAACAGCGCCACGCCCCGCAAGGCATCAATGAGTTTGATGCGTTGGTTCTCCGCCACAGGCGAATCAATAGTTTGGAGCGTTTGCATGTTAGTTTGGGTTACAAGGCTGGTTTATATAATTGGCAAATGAGGCGAGCAGTAAATAGCGTTGAATTATTGCTACCCTTATTTTTTCTTTCGTTTACATCAATTACTCCTGCCTGGCATTTAAACCAAACGTATTTTGTACAGCATTGTACCAATCGTCATCAGTAGCTGCATTCCAGTCCACATATTGTTCATCTGTCATAGAAGATCTCCATTGCAAAAATGGTTCAGCATCGGGCCCAACAGGATACCTCAAGGTCCAACTGCTGCTTTCAGCTATTTCTACAATCTTGTCTGCTACCATAGAAGGGTGCGTGGGTGTTTTAAGTGATGCTGCAAAAAGGCCCGCAAAACGTTTTGCCTGCGGGTAAATAGAATCATCACTTGAACTGATGTTGCCGGCCATATTGGTATTAATTATGCCTGGTTCTACTATGGCTACCCTAATGTTGTGGGGTTTCATTTCCTGTGCCAGTGATTCACTCACTGCTTCCAGGGCAAATTTACTGGCAGCATAAGCGCCCAAAGGTGTGTTGGCAATTTTACCGGCAATAGAGGTTACGTTAATGATACAGCCACTGCGGCGAGCACGCATCGTTGGCAACAAAGCCTTTGTACACCTAAGCACGCCAAAATAATTGGTCTCCATCACCGATTTAAAATCCTCCATTTTTAATTCTTCAATGGAGCCGTGGCGCTCAATGCCGGCATTGTTTACCAGTACATCTATTGAACCATTTTCCTTAAGGATGATATCCATGCATTGCTGAACCGATTCATCAGAGTCTACATCCATGGAAGCAATTGTAATTGCCAGCGACTCTGCTTGTATCATCTGTTTAAGGGCAGTAGCCAGGCCGGGGTTACGCATGGTGGCAAAAACTTTGTAACCTGCTCTTGCAAATGCCAAAGCCGTTTCCAGCCCAATTCCTTTACTTGTTCCTGTAATAATTACTGATTTCATGTTGGTGGGTTTTAGTGTTGTATTGATTAATTAAGTCTATTCAGTTCTGGCAGGGTTGAAGTTTAGCATGAACCCCTTTAAAATTTCGTTTTTCGATTCAGTCAGCCGAAGCTCGCAGCCTTGGTTGTAATTGTCAAACTCAACAATGCGATGACATGACTAAAAAAAGATTCCAGGGTGAGAGGATTTATTAGCGGCTGTTTAAAAAGGATGGATAATAATTGGCAAGAATGGCCGGTATGCTCAAATAAAAAACAATTGTATAAAACTCTATAAAATGCGTGCGGAGTGTAAGGACATTTTCACTATTTAATTGTACTTATTCGTCAATCTCTATTAAACACGGAGCCAATGCAGAGATAGTTGCAACCTTTGACCACAATGGATAATTTTCTGCTAGCTACTATGCATGCTAAAACCCTGTAGAATGCTTGAGAAATGTTGAGGTGGGCCATTAATCATGGCCCGCCATTGAAAAAAACGGCCGGTGATTAAACCGGCTGTTTTGATGTTATGAATTAATAAAAATTGTAGTTGCTTACCTGGCAGTTATCGGATTTCCTGTCAATACTACAGGTTTGCCTTCCGCATCCACAGCATTGAGCGAATACATGTAAATACCTGCTGCCATATTCGTAGCATCTAACCTTGCCGGGTGCCCGCCGGCATTCATTATGCCTTCTTCCAGCTGTGCCACTTTCTGACCGAGGTGATCATACACCGCAAGACTTATGTGTGTTTGTACCGGAAGCACATAGCAAATCGTGGTTTAGGAACTAATGGGGTTAGGATCTTATTGTTCTTCACATAGAATCCAAAGTTGAGCTTCCTCCCCGCATCCGATACATATTAGCCATTTCAAACTTGTCGGGACTACATTGCCGCCACCGGTAGTATCCGATGGCGCTATAGGCAACGGCTTGAAGAGAAATGGGGTTTTTCAACTTGACGCCAATGCTATTATTACCGGTACTAAATTTGAATATAAAAATTCAGGATTTATTCTAATACCCTGGCGTTACTCTGTTGAAACCGAAACTCATCACTAAAATGGTTGCACGTCCGTTTAGCTCCAATTGTACAGTCCATGTTGCAACACGTTATTATTTTTTTAATTCATGAATATCTGCCAATTTCCATTTATCATTTATCTTTCCCAAACATACGTGTACGCTCCTGCTCCTACATCTGAAACCTGGTTGTTGGTGGTAATAAGTTTTGCTACACCCGTGAAACCGATTACAGCTACATTTTTAGATAGAACTGCACTATTGGATTATCAACGTCAATTTTCCAACTTTTGGTCCTCTTCGTGATTTCGGTATAAATTTTCTTAAATTCTCCATTGCCGGCAACTGATATTTTCATTTTAATGCCCCTTAATCCAACCACCATCCACTGCCAATGACTGACCAGTAATATAACTTGCCCGTGCACTTACTAAGAAGGCGGCTGCAGCAGCAAACTCTTCGGGTGTTCCAAAACGTTTCATTGGGATGGTATCTTTTACATCGTTTACTTTTGGATTTTTCTCAATCAAACTTTCAAGGCGGTTGGTATGTGTGTATCCCGGCAGCAAATTATTAACCGTTATGCCATGGATAGCTACTTCGTTGGACAGGCTTTTTACCAAACCCAGTAAACTTGTTCGCACAGCATTGGAGGAAATAAGGTTGTCGGCAGGTTGCTTAACGGCTACGGAAGTGATGGTTAAAATACGTCCGAAACCTTTTTCCTTCATAGCCGGCAACACCTGTTGAATAACATCAACAGCACTTAAGAACAATAAATTGTAAAGATGTTTCCAATCATCCAGATTAAATTGTTCAAATGCACCGGCTGCGGGGCCGCCGGTGTTGGTTACTAAAATGTCGATACTGCCAAAAGCTTTCACAGCTTCTTCCACCAGGTTTTTACGCTGGGCTTCATCTGTGATATCACAAACAAACGATGCTACTTTATTGGGTGCAATGGCTTCAATATCGGCGTTGGTTGTTGCCAATGCGGCTGCATCGGTGCCGCAGATAATAACCTTTGCACCTTCTTTTGCCAATTCCAGTGCTACGGCTTTACCCAGGCCTTTGCTCGATGCCAGGATCAGCGCTACCCTATTTTGTATTCCTAAATCCATTTTTAAAATTTATGTTGCTGTATTCATTGTTACCAACTACTTTCTCAAATAAGCATCTGAGCCATCAATCCAGTCTTGCCGTGGTGGAGCGAAAGTATCGGTTTCAATCACCTTACCAATCATCAATGCTTTGTGCCTGCGATTTCCCGGAATAACGATTGCTTCGCCAGCCAATATGTCTAGCGGATTATGTTCATCATCATCAAACCAAAAACGAAGCACGCCTTCCTGCACTTCGGTTATTTGTTCATTGTCGTGTGAGTGCCAGGGCACCGTAAATCCATCTTCAAATTCCATCCGGGCAATCATTACTTTTTCGCCATGAATGAATTGCCTTTTCATTTTTTCATTTACCTGCTCTACCGGGATGTCGGCCCATTTAATTTTTTGCATAACTATTATTTGATTTTTTGATGTAAACTTTTACAAAACCGGCTCCAGCCAATTGCGTGTGTCTTCAATGGTTCCTGCTCTTAACCCGGTGATTTCTTTGTACAACATATTACTGATTTCGGCTTTTTCAGCGTTGGGCAAAGTCATAGACACATCGCCATGTGTAATTGCTGAAATATGCGAAACCACCGCTGCGGTGCCTGCACCAAAAGCTTCTGTTAGATTTCCCTGTTGGTATGCCGTTATAATTTCATCCATATAAATATCTCTCACCTCTACGGTTATATTTTTTTCTTTTAAAATATCAAGAAAGTAGGTCCGGGTGGTACCTTTTAAAATGGCACCGCTCAGTGCCGGCGTTAATACGGTGTTACCAATTACAAAAAATAAATTCATCATACCTGCTTCCTGTATCTTTTTAAATTCTGGACTTTCGAGCCAGATCACCTGGTCGTAGCCTTTTTGTTTGGCTAGCTTACCAGCCATCAACGATCCTGCATAATTGCCCCCTGTTTTGGCTTCGCCAGTACCTCCGGGCACAGCCCGTATCAACGTTTGTTCTGTAATTAATTTGATGGGCGTTGTAAAATAGGGCTGGGCAGGAGCCGCATAAATATAAAACGTATAAGTGCTGGAAGGAGTAACCCCCAACGAACTTTCAGTAGCTACCATGGTGGGGCGCAGGTATAAAGCACTTCCTTCTGTTTTCGGAATCCAGTTTATTTCTACACGGGTGATTGCTTTTAAGGCTGATAAAAATAATTCGGCTGGCACCGCTGGCATACACATGCGCTCCGCTGAAAGATTGAATCGTTCGATATTTAAATTGGGGCGAAGTAATTTCGGAATGCCATCGGCACCGATGGTTGCCTTCATGCCTTCAAAAATGCACTGGCAATATTGCAGCGCTTTCGATTGTGGGTCCAGCTGTAAACTTTGATAGGGAACAATTCTGAAATCATTCCACTCTTCATCGGCATAATCCATCATAAACATATGGTCGGAAGTATACTTGCCAAACGGAATATTGTTGAAGTCTATATCCTTTAGTTTAGAGTTTGCTGTTTTGGTTATTTTAATATCCATGTTAGTTTCTTTAGTTGTCTTACATACATCGCTGTAGCTACTTTGCACTGGCAAAGTTTAAATAATAAATTGAAGATCGATGTATGAAATGTTTTATGCTAAGAAATTCTTTGATAAAGACTGTCACCCAAACTTTTGACTTAAAAAGCTGAAAAATTTCCCTTTGTAATATTCAGTGGGAGTTTTGAGAATTTTTTTTAGGTATTACCGGGCTTAACCAAAACCCTGTTAGGTATTCACCATTGAACTAATAAGTATATCTTACCCGAAACTTACCTATGCATGCAAGAATATTATGTCTTCTTCTCATTTGTTTCTCATTTTTTATAACCAATGCTTCTTTTGGGCAGCAGCCAAAACTTATGTTACCTATAGGGCATACAGAGAAGATATTAGGTGCATCTTTTAGTTCTGACGGAAAATATATTGTTAGTAGTGGAATGAAAACTGGTGTATTTGTATGGGAAGCAGCAAGCGGAAGGTTACTGCAATTCCTGCAGGAGCATACTAAAGGGGGTATTTATGCCTGGTTCAATAACAATGGCAAATACATTGTAGGTATTTCAGCAGATGGTTTAAATAACTGCCTGGTATGGGAAGCAGTTACAGGCAAATTAATTACAGTGCAGACAGGTACTATTGCCGATGTTACATTTGATTCAGACAAATATCTAACTATCAATCGGCCGGACAGTCTTTTGATAGTTGATTGCAGTATTGGAAAAGTGATTTATGAAGTTGATAAAACAATAGCCTCTGGTTGTGTCATCAATAATAATATACTTTACTATTTACAGCTCGATGAACGTGCTCTGAATATACATACTGTTAATCTTAAAAATGCAGCATTACAAAAAATTATTCGACTAGGAGATCTTGGTAGCAATAGTGCTCATACCATTATTAACACAGCCACCGATCTCAATTTTAGCAAAACCGGGAAATACTTAAGCATACAAACAACTGATAGTTTATTTGTTTTAAGTGTTTTAGATGGTCTTGTTTTTTACAAGGAAAAGGTTAATGCAAACTTCAAAGTGATTTCATTATTTACAGAAGCAGAAGATCTACTGGTAAGGCTTACCCCCAACCAAGAGTTTAATGGTAAAGATGACGGCATTGTAATTTTAAACCTGGACAAAAAAACCAAAACCAGTTACCGGAGTGGTGATTTTAAATTTCCGAAGCTAGATAGCAATACTTTATATTATATACAAAAAGCGATACATAGTTATGTTAGTACCGGTCTAGTATACGAAAGCAGGTTTTTTTCGATAGATCTGCTGTCAGGAAAAGAAAAATTGATGTACTCAACTATGAAAGACGTCAAAGATTTTAAAATAACAAACAAGCATGTCATTTTTAGTTATAGTAACCGGGCAGATGGAGCGGATATATCTAAAATATTTAGAACTGATATCATAGACAAACTCACGGGCAAATTATTGCATAATTTTCCCGGGGAAGTTAGTTTATATCCAGAAGCGTTCAATGTTTTGTGGAACGACAAAATGATCGTAACAACTAACAATAATGACTACACGCTTCAAACACGGCAGCTGGCAAATAAAAAAGCAGGTAATCATATTAAAGGTGAAAATCTAAAGCCAGGAGTTTTGGTATTTACAGATCTGGATAGTGTACTATATACGGGCAATAAGTTTTTTGATTTAAGAAAAGGAATCATGCTTAGGAACCTGCCTGGAAAATTTGTACGCTATGATGAGACAAAGCAATTAAGCAGTTTGTATGACGAAAATAATAATACAACGACATTTTATAATATCAAAACCCGGCAACCTATTGTAAGAGGGATAGGAAAACCAATTACTAGCCATAATAAAAATGACTGGAAATATTTGTTTACCCAAGACAATGATACTGTGAATGTAACATTGTTGCAACATGAATCCCGATTTAAAGCCGAAGGGCAATTTCAGGAATCGGATGAAGCAAACAAATACCTGGTGACTGCAATCAATCCGTTTGAGTCTGAAAGTGCTGGTTCCATTTTTGAGAAAAATGATAAAACACCAGACGGAAGAGATCCTGCTACCTGGATTTGGGACATAAATACAGGTAGGTTAAAAAGAAAAATAAAAGAACAATTCAAAGGAGCGATCACCGATACTGCAGGTAACGAACTGCAATATGCAATAACGGGTAATAGCCATCCCGATTTTGAAACATTGGTCTACAGTATGCGTACAAACACTGTCTGTAATGTTTCCGGCGATTATGAATATACTAGTCCTGATAATTCCTTTTTGTATACCAGGATTAATTATTCCAAATATCTGGAATACGCTCTTCCGTCTTGCAGGTTAACCGACAGCCTTAGATCCATTCCTTATAGAATTTCAAATAAAAAAAGTAATTCAGAGGGCATGCCCCCGGTTAAAACAGACCTACCTTACCCCGTTGAAATATTTTCAGCTGATAAAAAATTCAAACTTATTTCCCGCCAGGATTCTTCATTTATAGTTCAGGAATTGAACAGTAATTATAGCTCGGTTCCTTTCAGGTTTTTAATGCAGGGAGGTATTGTTCTGAATAATAAGATTAAGCAACAATTCAGTATCAGTGCCGACAAGCAATGGTTATGTTATAGCAGTTCAGCTTTTTTCAATTTTATTGTAAATCTAAACACCGGTATTGCTACTGAGTTACCTGTAGATATCGGAGAAATAGTAACATCCAGTTCTTTTACTCATAATGGGTTGTACTTAGTTACAACTTCTTCAGACATTTACGGCGAGTATAAAAATGCAGTTTGGAGCGTACCCAAGGGCCAGAGGGTAACCAATGCCATCAATGATTATAGTTATGGCTTCTCTCAAACTAAGCCATTATTTAGCGTGAGCAGCGACACAAAATATTGCAGCTACTATTCCAATGGAGCTATTAAAATTGTAAACCTTGAAAGCGAAATTCCATTAGAATATTCTGTATTGGAAATTGGCGGAGACAATACTATCGACTATGTAGTACAGATACCCACCGGTTATTATAAATCCACTTCTAATGCTGCAAAACTTCTGCATTACGTAACCAAAGATCTAAAGATTATTAGTTTCGAACAATTGGATGTAAAATACAACCGCCCCGATAAAGTATTGGAAGCTATTGGTAATACAGATACGGTGTTGATAAAAAGCTACCGCAAAGCCTGGGAAAAAAGAATAAATAAATTGGGAATTGATACCACTGCGTTCAGAGATGGCTACAGTGTGCCTGAAGCAGATTTTACTAACAGAGATGATATTGAATATGAACAAAAAAGAGCGACTCTAAAACTGCATATTAGCGGCAATGACAGCACTTACAAAATCGACCGCCTTAACCTCTGGGTAAATGAAACCCCTCTTTATGGTCAGCGGGGAATTAGCCTGCGCCATAAAAATAAAAACAGTTTTGATACGACTATTGCCATACACCTTTCCCAGGGAGAAAACAAAATTGAAACTTCTATTATCAATGTAAACGGAACTGAAAGCTACCGCATGCCCTTACACGTAAACTATACTCCTGCTATGCCAATTAAAGAGTCCATTCGTTTCATCGGCATCGGTATCGACGAGTTTGCAGATGGCAAGAACAATCTTCAATACAGTGTTAAAGACATCAGGGATCTGGCCGTAAAATTCAGGGAAGAATATGGAGAAAATATTTTTATCGATACCTTGTTTAACCAAAAGGTAACTGTTGATAATGTAAAAGTGCTCAAACAAAAATTGCTGAGCACTACCGAAAATGATAAAGTAATTATTGCATACTCCGGCCATGGCTTGTTAAGCCAAGAGTTTGATTATTTTCTTTCTACTTATGATGTAAATTTCAACAAGCCCGAAGAGCATGGACTGGCGTATGATGAACTGGAAAATTTGTTAGACAGCATTCCCGCACGCAAAAAATTATTGCTCATTGATGCCTGTCATAGCGGAGAAGTAGACAAAGAAGAAATGACCCGCTACCAGCAGGCTGCAGCTACAACAGCCATTACCAACGGTGCTAAGGGAAATATAAAACTCGGCCCAGGCAAAAACAGTAAAGTAGGTATGAAAAATAGTTTTGAACTAATGCAAAACCTCTTTGTAAACGTAGGGAAGAGCACAGGCGCTACCATCATCTCTGCAGCCGCCGGAACTCAGTTTGCATTGGAGAGAAACGATTTGAAGAATGGGGTATTTACTTACTGCATCCTGGAAGCGATGGAAACAAATGCAACGATGAAAATAAGTGCGTTAAAGATGATTGTTGCAAAAAGAGTGGAAGAACTCACAAACGGTTTGCAAAAGCCAACGTCAAGAAACGAGCCCATTGCGGTGGATTGGGAGGTTTGGTAAGCAATTAACACATCAACGAAAATTGGTACAGTATTATTTTGTTGAGTGAGGTAAGCTTGGGCCCGGCAGCCGAAGCTTATAGTACCGATCGGGCATGCGAATCCTTTTAATGCTACCAACCTTTCCCTGAGGAAGAAAAGATTTTTACAAATTTCATTTAATACCCGGCCAAAATAAATACCAGTTTTAAATTTGCAAAAGAGCTTCGGGGCAACGCTACGCCCATTAAAGTATCGGACCAATGAGTATCAACCATGAAAGTATCTAACTGCAACGTCACCCACAAAAAAGCCGCCCGGAATATCCGGGCGGCTTTACAATTATTGTGGATCGATTTCTTAGTTTGGATAAATCACTTTACCTGAAACCAATTGGCCTCCGATCCTAAACTGGTATACCATTGTCTTCCTGTTATTGGCAGGAACATTATAGGTTACCGTTTTAACTGCCCCGTTTTCTACGACACCTTTGTAGAGGGTAGCAATTTTCTCACCCATTAAACCAAACACTTCAAGTGTACCTTCTCCGGAAATGTCCGAGTCGATAGAAAATACCACTCTGTCTGTGAACGGATTTGGGTAAGTAGTTACAGACACACTTGGTCTGCCCGCGAGCGCATTCTCTAACCTCCTACCCCTTAAGCCACCTGGTATGGTGCTGCAATAGCTATGGTCATAGTTGGTATTGTAGCCATCCAGTGCAGACGCCAGTGTGCCACAGTCTCCTGAAAGGAAAGCGGCCCTGATGGCGTTGTACAATTGGGTGTAGCTGGTGTACCCTGTTTGACTTAAGTATGCATTACCCCATCCTGCAGTATTTAGCAATGCTGCGTTACCCTGGCGGGCAAGATTTAAGCAACCACCGCCGCCTGTACCTGCAGCCTGGTGCATGGTTGCACCTGCAGGAATACCGGCAATAGAGCCTGGTGTTAAGTTAAAGAACGTGTAGAAGCTTGTGGTTGTAATGAACCTGAGACCCGCCGGCATACCCGGATAAGTTACTCCGTCCATCATACCTCCAGCCACCAATATGTCGCTGAATGAATCCCAAACTTCCGGATGTGTTTTGTAGAAGCCCTGAGAGCAAGCCCTTCCATCAACACCACATGCAAAAGTAACAGTGCAGGTAGTGGTGCAAGTGCTGTTAGGAGCAGTTGCAGCAAGGGTGATGGTTACGTTGCCTCCTGCACCCACATTGTATTTCAATGTGTTTGTTCCATTTCCTGAAACATAGGTGCCGTTTCCGCTTACCGTCCAAACATAATTCGTGTAACCAGCGGGGCCGGTGAACGAATTGTTGTTCGATCCGCAGATCGGTAACGTGGTAGGTACGGTGAGCATACATGTCGGAGCAGAGTTTACGATCACATGATATGTAAACGATGCAGAACATCCACTAGCATTGGTTACCACAAGAGTGAGCGACATTAAAGGACCCGCTCCTGCAGTTACTGTTACAGATTGAGTTCCAAGACCTGCAGTAATGGTACCACCTGTGATGGTCCAGGCATAGCTGCTATATCCTGGCTGAGATTGATAATTCAAACCTGTTGCACCTACGCAAACGCTGCCTGGGCCAAAAATAGCACAGATCGGATTTGCGTTTACAGTAACAGTTCTGCTGCAAGTTGAAGTACACCCTGCTGCATTGGTAGTGGTCAGCGATACCGTCAAGGTACCTACTGATCCTGCTGTTACAGAAATGCTGTTGGTTCCTGCACCTGCTGTTACAGTTCCGCCAGTTACGCTCCATACGTAGCTCGAGTTACCCGCTGCTGATGTGAATACCAAACCAGTTGTTCCAACGCAAACTGTTGTTGGTCCAGTGATGGTACAAGTTGGAAGTCCATTCACTGTAAGCACTCTTGTGCAAGTAGACGTACAACCGCTAGCGTTAGTTACAGTGACAGTATATGTACCTGCAACAGTTAAGTTGCTGATCATTGCTGTTGCAGCAGTATATCCGCCTGGACCTGTCCATGCATAGCTTGTTCCGCCGGTGGCAGTAAAGCTGGTGTTCTGGCCTGTGCAGATGCTGTTGTTACCAGTAATGGTACATACCGGTGCGGCGTTGATGGCAACGGTTAAGCTACAGTTACCTGTTGAACCGCCGGTATTGGTCACCGCAAGGGAAACTGTCATGGTTCCTGCTGCTCCTGCTGTTACAGAAACCTGGTTGGTGCCGGCGCCAGCTGTGATGGTTCCTCCGGTCACAGTCCACACATACGTTGTATAGATGTTAGGAACGGAGAAGGTCAACCCTGTTGCTCCGGTACATGCAGTGGCTGGGCCTGACAATTGGCAAGGCAGCGGACCACCCTGGGAAACAAACAGTGTTCTACTACAAGTTGATGTACAACCGGCAGCGTTGGTCACTGTTACGGTATAAACACCTGGAATGGTTAACCCACTTATCACTGCAGCGTTTGCAGTAAATCCGGCTGGGCCTGTCCATGCGTAGCTCGTTCCGCCAGTGGCAGTAAAGGTGGCCGTTTGACCACTGAAAATAGTGTTGTTACCAGTGATGGTACAAGTTGGAAGTGCATTCACTGTAAGCACTCTTGTGCAAGTGGAAGTACAACCGTTAGCGTTCATTACAGTAACAGTGTATGTACCAGCTACAGTTAAGTTGCTGATCATTGCTGTTGCTGCAGTGTATCCGCCTGGGCCTGTCCATGCGTAGCTTGTTCCGCCGGTGGCAGTAAAGCTGGTGTTTTGTCCTGCACAGATCGTGTTGTTACCAGTGATGGTACAAGTAGGAAGTGCATTCACTGTAAGCTCTCTTGTGCAAGTAGACGTACAACCGTTAGCGTTCATTACAGTAACAGTG